>CAZBRY010000005.1:20193-26169 GCA_964494285.1 uncultured Lachnospiraceae bacterium | reverse complement strand
ATCGTAATAAATATTTAAGATCGTGCTCCTGCCAAATCGGTCGGGCTGCATATAAGGAAGTATTAGCCTATATAATTCAAGCTGCTGCTGTTTTGTCATCAAATATTTTATCTCGTAACGCTGAAATATATTCTGAAATTCCATCCTAAGCACTCCTTTCTATACACGAAGTATACAAAACAATTCTGAAATCAACCTTAAATATAAAAACTATTTTTCAGTTAAATTTCAAATCATTTTTTAACAGTTTACCCTTTACGAATTTTAAAGGCTGTGCTATGTTTAACAATAGTGAATTTACAGAGGAGAATAAGGATGATCGGAAGCTTTTTGGTTGTAGGGCAGCAGGTTTTGATTTTATTTATTTTGATTGCGATTGGATTTGCGGGCGGAAAGCTGAAATTTATTACAAAAGAGGGGGTTTCCTGTATTACCGATATTATGCTCTATATTGTGACGCCCTGCATCATCGTAAATGCCTTTCAAAAGGAGTTTAATTCCATTCTGCTCGCCGGCTTTTTCAAATCCTTCCTCGCGGCAATTGCAGCACATTTGATCAGCATCCTTTTAAGCAGACTTTTTATTAAAAGTAAAGATGAGGCAAGAAGAAGAGTCCTGCAGTTTGGTGTCGTATTTTCCAATTGCGGTTTCATGTCACTGCCTCTATTGGATGCACTGCTGGGACAGGAAGGGGTTTTTTATGGAGCGTCTTATATTGCTGTCTTTAATCTGCTTGTCTGGTCCTATGGTTTGCTCCTTATGGACAAAGAGAATCCGGAATTATCTATAAAAAAATTAATCCTCAATCCGGGAACACTCCCTGTCATTATCGGATTAATCTTTTTCTTCTGTTCCTATCGTCTGCCATCCTTAATCAGCACACCGGTTTCTTATCTTTCGGCGTTGAATACTCCGCTTCCGATGCTCGTCATCGGTTATTATATTTCTAATTTAAAGCTTTCCGGGCTATTCAAGGAGACTGATGAGTTTGCCATGCTATTTTTACGGCTGATCGCATCCCCTCTTTTACTGCTCGCACTGCTCTATCCATTAGGGTTTCGCGGAGCCCTGCTGATCGCCTGCATTGTTTCGGCAAGCGCACCTGTGGCCGCTACCTCCACGATGTTCTCGACCAAGTTCCATGCGGATGCAGAATTATCTGCCGGAACCGTGGCCCTTTCCACGCTTCTCTCCATTATTACAATGACTCTGATCGTCGGATTCACGCAGTATTTGGCTTACTGATTGCGTACTTACTACTTTTCCATCTAAGTCCTGCATACTGCCTTGATCCTTAGCACTCCCAACCCTCCGGCAGGTGTCCTCTCTTAAGAGACCATATACCGTCGAAACGAGTGGGATAAATACAAGCATTCCGACGACGCCAAACAAACTTCCACCAAGCGCCACCGCTACGAAAACCCATATCGCCGGTAGCCCCACCGAGTTCCCGACGACTCTCGGATAAATCAGATTGCCCTCAAGCTGTTGCAGCACCAAGAATAGAATAATAAAAATCAATGCTTTGACAGGATCGTCTACAAGGATCAAAAAGGCACCTACAACACAGCCGATAAAGGCGCCGACAATCGGAATCAGTGCCGTCACACCGATCAGAAAACCAACCAGCACCGCATATGGAAGTCTTAGCAGCAGCATCGCAACAACAAACAGCGAACCCAAAATGACCGCCTCCAGACACTGTCCCGTGATAAAGCTGCTGAAATTGCCCGAAAGCCTTCTGCAGACATCAAGTACCATCTCGTTTCCCTGATTCGGCAAATAGGCAGCAAATACCTTTCTTAACTGTCTTCCAAGAGTTTCCTTCTGCCCCAAAATATAAAGAGCAAATACAAAAGCGATAAAGGAATTTACAATTCCGCTGAATAACCCGCCCGCAACGCTGAGTGTAGAAATAACAACGCTGCCCGCCCCCTTTCTTAGAAATTCCCATGAACGGTCAAATACTTCAGACCAGCTCACCTCAATATCACTTAATTTTTTGATCTCTTCCATCAAGACCGGATTAGAAGCAAACACCTCATCAAGCTGTTTCATCAGTCTATCAATAAAAAACGGAATTTCTTTGGCAATTTCAGACACGGTTTGCACAAGCTGGGGAACGACCACCCATGTAACAATTCCCAAAACAAGCACAACTGCAAGCAGTGTGAGTACAATGCTGATCGGACGGCGCAAACGCCCCGCCCATCTTCCGTTCTTATCTTTAAAGATTGCCTTTTCGATTTTCTTTAGGGGAATGTTCAAAACAAAAGCCAGCGCAGCTCCTGTCAGAAATGGAGCAATCATACTGAACAGCATCTGCAAAAGTGCAACTGCCTCCTCAATCCGTATGATTGCCAATATGACGACCCCGGCAAATAAAATCAGTCCCCGCAGTCTTCTCACATTATAGTTATCCAGATTCATCCATCTGTCTCCTTACAATCCTTAAGCCAATACTTTGGCACTCACACCGATGCCAACTGCATCCGGTCCGACATGACACCCAATACTTAAAGAAAGCGGGTTATAATACACCTCGATCCCTTCAAATGCCATGTTAATCGTTCCACACCATTCCCTTGCATCCTGATCATTCAAAAATGTACCGGCTGTTCCGATAATCAGCTGTGATTTTTCTATATTGGAAAAACGAGTCTTAATATCGGTTTTAACCGCTTCGATAATGCGCGCTTCACACTTTTTCATGCCGCGGATTTTAGCAAACGCATCCAGTTTTCCGCCTTGAATTGTCAAAAGTGGCTTAATATTCAACACAGTTCCCAGTGCCGCACCGGCGGAAGTTACTCTGCCGCTTTTCTTTAAAAAATCCAATGTGTTTACCGCAATATAAATGCTTGCATCGTAAGCGGTCTCTTCCAGACGCGTCTTGATCTGGCCTGCCGAAAGACCTGCTCCGGCAAGCAGCCTTGCGTCAAAAACCGACTGCCTCTGTGTTACCGATATCCGGTGATTATCCACAACCTGTACGCGTCCGTCATACTCTTTTGATAATCCTTGCGCACTTTCACAAGAATTGCTCAACTCGCTTGACATCGGAATATATACAATTTCATCATATCCCTCTCTGAAAATATCCTCCCACATCTCAATTACTTCGCCGGGGGATGGCTGAGACGTCGTAACGTCCTTTCCTTCTATCAGGCTCTTATAGAATTGCTCATGGGTCAGATTGACATTCTCAAAATAATTTTCTCCATTGATAATTACAGGCATCCGCATTCTAAAAATACAGAACTGTTCTGCTTCCTCGGACGTAATGCCACTGTTACCGTCTGTCATAATCGCCGTTCTCATGAATTTCCGCTTCTCCTCCCGCCGCTGAAGCCGACGCTCCATACCGCTCCTCTAAAACCCCCGATAACATCATACCACATTAATCCACACGTTCCCGACCCCAAAAAAACAGCGCTACTGTTCCCGGACCCGTATGGCTTCCAATCGTCGTACCAATATTATTGATCATAACCTTCCCGTCCAGCCTCGGAAAATGGCTCTCTACCAGATCTGCAACCGCTCTTGCATCTTCATAGCACAATGACTGGGAAATATAACATTTACCCGCATAATCAAGACCATCCTGCACATCCTCCTCCATCCTCTCTACGATGGCCTGAATGACCTTTCTCTTTGTGCGGATTTTGAAACGAGGAATCAACCTTCCCAAATTATCCATATTCAAAAGCGGACAAATATTCAGCATGTTACCAAAAAATCCGGCCGTTTTGGAAACGCGACCGCCTTTGATGTAAAATGTAAGATCTGTCGAAAAGAACCAATGATGCAACTTCAGCTTGTTTGCCTCAGCCCACTCATAAAGCGTATCCAGCTCCATACCGTCATCGCGCAAATCCGCCAGCTTATCCATAAGCAACCCATATCCCGAGGATGCACCAAGCGAATCCACAATATAAATTTTCCTTTCCGGGTACTTTTCCTCCAAGATATCTTTTGCAATCATCGCAGAGTTAATCACCCCAGAAATACCGCTGGACAGGCAGAGATGAATCACATCCTTACCCTCCTTTAGAAAGGCTGTAAAGTATTCTTCAAATTCCTCCGCATTGATCTGAGAGGTCTTAGTCTCCGCACCCTGCACCATCGCCCTGTAAAAATCATCAAATGGGATTGTCTTTCCCAAATCATCGTTATAATCCTTTCCGTCTAAGGAAAAATGAAAACAAATATAGGAGATGTTCCGCTCCTTAAAATGTTCCGCTGTCAGATCTGCCGTAGAACTGCAGCTTATGATATAGTCACCCATCATTTACCCCCTCCTTCTAAATCCATACTGCCGATTGCTTTTATATCAGTTTATTGTGGAGTATTGTAGCATTTATTAATATCAAATTCAACCTTTATCTCGTTGTAATGATTTCTGCAATCGTCTCATAATCCGCATTTTCAGGAATTTCATGGATTCCGTCTACAATTCTGTTGTCGTAATCATGCTCACATAAAAAGCGATCAAAAGCTTCCGCACTATCCACAAAACCGCCTTTTTCAAGCAGTGCGCTCACCGTCGGTGAACTGCTTCCACTCGCAATTTCCAACGTATATGTATTGCTCACTTCCGCCGCAGGTTTTTCCGTCTGCACTTCGGCTTCCCTTTTCACTTCGGAAGCACCGTCGGGAATATCCTCGGAAACATCTTTGGTATTTCCGGAAACCGGAAGCAGCACTTGTGCCTCCCGAACCATACCAAGCTCTTCTGCACGCGCGATGATCTGTTCATCCGTCATTGCCATCATTTTCTGCTTACCGCCTGTATATCCCATCAACAGTGCCGTCACAACAACCCCTATTCCAAGCCCTCTCAGATAAAATTTTAACTTCATATGATTACCCCTTGAATAAATCAATCACGAGCTTTACTTCTCCAACACCTAAGTTCAGCTCTTTTGCGATTTCCACGTTAGACTTTCCAAGCTGATAAAGCTCTAGAATCCGCTGGTTATGATTGACAGCAGCACTACTCTTTTTTTCAGGCGGCTTTGCCGAACCTGTGGATTTCCCTACTATATCTGTCCTTGCAGACTCGACTCTCTTTTCGGCAACATGCTTCGCATGAGTGCTTGTTGCGCGGGCGTCTGCAACTGTTCCCTGAGATGCTTCCTTATTTCCTCTGGAAACTGAAATCACGTTCAAATTTTTTTCTACCTCTTTGACCGTAGCCTCTGCCTTGCGCACCGTGTTCTTCAGATCCACCTGCTTATCGCTCAGCATATCATATAAAAACATCACTTCCTTATGGCTCTTGTTAATCTCTTCCATAATTGTCTCTGAATATTCATTGACCGCCATAATCTTCTCATTGGACAACCTTTCCAGGGAACGCTCTGTCTTTTCCATCGCATACTCAACCGTCTCATCCGTCGCTTCGTTGACGCGCAGTTTCATACCGTCAAGCTCTTTTTCCAGCATCCTTCGGATTTGATCTTGTTCCTTTTCTTTATCTTTTGTGCTTTTTGCAATTGCATTATCCGGCAGCAAAAAGCTTGTTACAAAAATAATCACTCCTATAACAAGGAGTGCTATTTCCATAGGGGTCATATATGTGTTCTCCTCTATTATATTTTCACGTCAAATCCATGTGCACTCTTAGCGACCACCTTTTCTTTCGCATCCTCTTGCTTTTTCTTTCCCGGCCTGCGCAGATTCACATATTCGTTTTTACCCTTTTCCTTAGCATCATGATGCGTGTCCGCCTTGTCGCTGTTATCCGCATCATGTACCGTTCGAACTTCCCGCTCTTGTTTCGCTTCCATCTTATTCTGGAAATTCATATGATCCAACGCGCCACGGTTCTCCTCATTGTGGCGGATAACTGAAATGTCCTGTGCTCTGGAAATCATACCATTGGCTTCAATTGGACTAATCATAAAATCACACTCCTCCCATGCCCGTTACAGCGGCCTGATTTTAATATCGGCGCCATCCCTAACGAAACGG
>CAZBRY010000005.1:0-20183 GCA_964494285.1 uncultured Lachnospiraceae bacterium | reverse complement strand
CTGTGTATCAGTGATATATAATGAAATATCGCCCATCGTGATTTTCGTTCCTGAGTAGGCAAAACCCGATACCTTTACAATTGCATTCGATGTCGTCACATCCATGGAGGAACTTAAAGACTTAAATTCTATAATATCTTTCTCAAGCTGTGCCCTGAGCAGTTTGTATTCCGATGAAAGCTTCTTAAAATAGGTCACCTGCTCGGGTGTCAGTTTTTCCCCCTTCTGAATACGCTTTGTCAATGTTAAAAGCACCGGTTCAATCTGAGTAATTTCTTTTCTAGCCGTTGTAATACTCTTCTGCAAGGTGTTGATTCGCACTTTGATGCCCGGAACGATACCAACCTCAACCTCTGTATCCGCACCCATCGCAGAACCGATTACTCGGGCACTGACCGTACCGAGAGAACGGATCGTGCCGCCGGTAATGTAGCCCTTACGACCTGTTACTTCAATATCACCATTGGCCAACACATTACTATGCATAATCGCCTCCGCTCGTACGTAACCTCCCGCCGATACAGACGTATTTTCTATAAATTTTGCAATAATATTTCCCCCAGCGGTTAGCTGACCCTTTCCCATGCCGTTGACACCCCGTGTGATAATAATATCACGACGGGCATCCAAGAGTGCGCCTTCCACAACACCCCTGACCTCAATATTTCCTTCAGCCACAACACGAAAACCAGACTTTACATTACCCTGCACCACAACATTTCCATTATAATCAATATTACCGGTGGAGGTATCTACATCGACAACCTCATATATCTCTGAAACAAAAACCTTATCATCTACGAGGGAAACATGACCGTCCACATTAGAACTGATTGATAGGCCATCCTCCGAAAGCGTAATGTTACGTCCGTACTTTAACACAAGCCGCCGTACATCTCTTGGCAAAACCCATTCACCCGTAACAGTCTGCCCCACTTCTCCCCTGTCTTCCTTTATAAGTGTCGCAAGTACCTGTCCCTTCGTGCATTTACGAATAATATTCAAGTGAAAGAAATCCACTGTCCCGTCACTATTCATCTTCGGCTTCGTGTCGGGGTTAATATCAAACATATATTCAATTTTGGCATCGGAACCCTGTCTCGCTTCCTTTCCTCTTGCAAGCACATAATCTGTACAGTAATGCTTGTCTGACAGATAACTGTCGATGACACTCTCATCGATTCCAGCCTTAATTCCTTTATATTGCAGTTCCGACAAAATATCAATTCTCGACATGGTGCGGCTCTCGTCGGATGCCGGATAAAATCTTGCTGTCGCCTGCATCTTGTCTGAAGATACTCTCAGAGAAAGCATTTCTCCTTCCGCAATCCCCGAAGCGTCACTAATTTTAACTTCTGTCGGCTTTGTCAAGCTCATCAGCTTTTGGTGCAATACAAGTGTATCAACCGTATACTTTTTCATGGAAAGATATTCGATCAGTTCTTCCAAAGAAATTGGTTCGCCGCCATTGACTCCGGGAAACAGCCTGACATAGGTTCCTTCTTCCCTCATGTATAACTGAAAATACCCGTTTCTTTTACTCATACTTCCCTCCCCCACAAAAGAATTTAATGCTCCAATAAAACACCCATGTACCTTCCCATCTTTAACTTCATCTTTTGCAAACCCTTTGTATGAAGCTGCGAAATTCTAGACTCTGACACTTCCAGTATGCTGCTAATCTCTTTTAATGTCAAATCCTCATAATAATAGAGAAGTATTACTTTTTGTTCCTTTTCGGTAAGCTGTTTAATCGCCTCTGCCAGCATCTCCTTCAACTCTTCTTTTTCTATGACTTCCTCCGGTTGCTCAATCTTAGAAGAAAAATCCCGATTGTCCGATATGTCACTCCCCTGCTCCATGAACTCATCGAGAGAAACCAAATTCGTCACCTTCATTTGGGACTGCCAATCGTCATATTCACTATCCGTAATGCCAAGCACCTTTGCAATATCCTCATCTGATGCATTTTTTCCTGTAGCCAATTCAATCTCTTTGATGACGGCCGCGATCTTTTTCTGCCGCTGACGTACCGTGCGTGGAATCCAGTCCATTTTTCTGATTTGATCCAAAATGGCACCTCTGATCCGCAAGCTCGCATACGTCTCAAATTTAACCGCTTTTCCCGCATCAAATTTGTCAATTGCATCAATCAATCCAAAAATCCCGTAGCTGACAAGATCCTCGTACTCCACATTATAGCCCAGATACATAGAGAGTCGTCCTGCAACTATCTTTACGAGCGGCGCATATTCTAATATGATTTTTTCACGCAGCTCCGAGGTCGGACATTTTGCATACTCCACCCACATTTTTAATTTTGCAGCTTCTTCCATGTTCCCCTCCGACTACGATAATTCCCCTTAGTTTTCTTCAGACTCTTTTGACTCCTTTCCCTCTCCTGCAGCTTCTTCCTCCTGCTTTTCGATCACTTCCCCCTCATTGTTGACCGCATTTTCACCGGGCATATGAAAAGAATCCAAAATTTTTTTAACAATAAGACCTATGAGCCAGAAAACGAGCAAAACCCAAATCAACGTCGTAAGCATATCTTTTAAGTTATAATGATTTGCGTAAGTTACGATACAGGCGATCGCTCCGGCAATCAACATGATCAGCGCCGGTATTCTCTTTGTGTTCATTTTTCTCCCCCTCATCCCTGATACTCAAATCACCTTAACACTTTTTCCGACGGTCTTAATTATAAAGTCGCCTGTTTCCGGATAAAACTCCACCGTACGGCCATAATTTTCACCGACATCTCTTGAAAGGATCGGTATCCTCATCTCTCCAAGAATCCGAATCACCGCCTCAACATTCCGCTCACCGATTGCAACGAGCTCCGATTTGTTCTGGAACGCGAACATCTGCGCACCCCCGGCTATTTTAGCTACCAGCCTCGGACGCAAGCCGCCCGAAGACACAATAAGCCGCACAAGCTCGGTAATCCCAGTATCCGCAAACTTCGGCACATGGGAGTTGTTCTGCATTTTTGTACTGTCGGGTAGCATAATATGTGCCAGCCCTCCAACCTTAGTGATGGGATCCCGTAGTGCAATTCCAACACAGGAACCTAACCCTAGTGTCGTAACGGCATCCGGACTTTTACAAAGCTTTAAGTCTGCCATACCCACTTTTATCATTTCACTCATATTGTCCGCCCGTAGATTACACCCCTAAGGATGATAGTATTTTATCATAAGATTCCAAATCAGGTACAAGAATAAAATAACCGTCTATTTGCACGTCATCAGAAAAAGCCGTCTGAATCAGCAGGATCTTGTCACCTATCGTTCCGAATTCGATCGCCGGGACACTGAGAATAGCGCCGGCCATATCGATACAAATATCCGGTATCGAAGAGATGATTTTCAAATTCGTCAGCATTGACAGCGAAGATAAATAGGAACCTGTAATAATATTCCCGATTTCCTTCAACGCTGAAATTTCCATCTCCGTAAAGGTATCTGAGTGTGCCTCATAGGCTCCCATCAGCTTTGAAACAAGGATGCGCGCCGACCTTTCTTCTAGCAAAAACATGATACTTCCCGAAATATCGCCTTCCACGACCTGGTAAATACCAATCATGATCTGCTCTTCGCCGCCAATGGCCTCGCCGACCTGTGAAAACTCTAAAAGCGCGACCTTGGGCACCTTCATATCGACCTTCGTATTAAGCATCTGTGCCAGTGCCGTCGTAGCGTTTCCCGCACCGATATTGCCGATTTCCTTCAGAACATCGAAATAGACACCATCCATATTCTCCAAATTCAATTTAGCCATATTGTTTTCCCCTGTGTTAATTCCTTTTGCCTATACCAACTCCTTGTCAGAAATTACCATATTTAAATCTAAGAGTGAGATCAAATTGCCGCCGGATTTGCCAATGCCGTTAATGTAAGACTGAGCCTCCGTCTTTGCGACTTTTGAGGGAGATTCAATGTTGCCTTCTCCCAAAGTGACAACCTCTTTTACCTCATCCACAATAATACCGATCGGTGCATTGGATTCAAGCTTGATCATAATGATCCTTGTCCTGCCCGTAATGACGTCCGGCTCCAAATTCATCTTGAGACGCAAACTCATAACAGGAACAACCTCGCCCCTTAAATTGATCACACCCTTAAAATAAGCCTGTACCTCCGGCACTCTCGTAATCTTCTGCATGCGAACAATCGTTTCCACATACTTAATATCAATTCCGTACTGCTCTTCGCCAATCTTGATGACAATATACTGCATCGTATTATCCGTTATCGTATTGTTTCCTTCCATTTCTCTTTCCCCCTCCTACATCAATACATTTACATCGAGAATCAGCGCAACCTCACCGTCACCAAGGATCGTAGCACCACTGATCATACGGCTTGTAGGGTTGATATACCTGCCAAGAGACTTAATAACAATTTCCTGCTGTCCAATCAGCTCATCAACGACAAAACCAGCAAGTGTATCTCCTTTCTTCACGATGACAACAACCATACTCTCCGAGGGATCCTTTGTGGACTCATTATCCAAAATTGTATGAAGGCGAATCAGCGGAATCACACTTCCTCTTAAATTAATTACTTCCTTCGCTTCTACATGTTTAACCTCATTCTCTGCAATATCCTCAATCGTCTGAATGGAACCAAGCGCGATCGCATACTTTTCACCGCCGACAACAACCATCAAAGCCTGAATGATCGCAAGCGTAAGCGGAAGACGAATCGTCCACGTGGAACCATATCCGAGTTTCGTCTTGACACTGACATCACCACCCAAAGCCTCGATTTTGGATTTAACAACATCGAGACCAACACCGCGCCCTGATACATCGGATACGACTTTCGCCGTAGAGAAGCTCGGAAGGAACAGTAAGTCAATAATTTCTTTGTCACTCATTTCTGCCGCCTGATCCGGTGTGATCGTACCGCGTTCAATTGCCTTGCTCCTTACAGTCGCCACATCGATGCCGTTACCGTCGTCCCTGACTTCGATTACAACGTTATTACCATCTTGATAGGCATCGAGGAAAATGGAACCTATCTCACTCTTTCCCCTTTCCTTTCTGACAGTATTCGACTCTAGACCATGATCAGCTGAATTTCTTAATAAATGCATGAGCGGATCACCTATTTCATCCACAACTGTCCTGTCAAGCTCAGTCTCTTCCCCCGTCATGTGCAGTTCCATCTTCTTGCCCAAACTTTTGGACAGATCCCGGATCATGCGTGGGAATTTATTAACTACACTCTCGATTGGAACCATTCGAACCTTCATAACTGATTCATGCAGATTTGTTGTCACGCTTTCGAGATATTCTATTTGTTCATTAAAATTACCGCCCGCGTTATCACAGGCACTATAGGATACAAGGCTATTTTTCGCAATAATTAATTCACTGACAAGATTCATCAGCACATCCAGCTTCTCAATATCCACTCTGACCGTCCTGTTAACGACAGGCTTTGCAGACTGTGCTTTCTTGTTACTCGTATTCAAGGAAGGCATCTGTGCAGGTGCGGACGAGCTAATATTTTCTTCGCCTTTATGTATGGATTCCGTTTCATAAATCTCTTGATCCTCTTCCGTTAAAACCAGCTTCGGATCTCCTAAAGTAATCTCCTCTCCGACGGCCTGTTCAATTTCTGAAACGCGCATAATAACTGACTTTACATCTTCAAGCGATTCTGTTGTCGCAAAATAAATACTGAACTCTCTGTCAAACCGCTCATCCTCAATGTCCTGTATGGACGGGGAGGACACTACAATATCGCCATGCTCACCCAAGGATTTAAACACAAGAAACGCTCGAGCCGCCTTTAAGATACAGCTTTCCTTTACGAGCACAGTAATACCATACACATGCAGACCCTTTGCAAGCTCATCCCGTACGATCCGCACCTCGGATTCTAGCAGCGCAATCTCCTGCCATTTTTTATCCTCATGCTGCTGAGCAACCGGAACCTCTTTTTCTACCGGCTTTTCTTGCGGGACAGTTTTATTTGTGGACTCTTTTTTTCCATTTAAACCCTCATCCATTATTTTCTGAAGCGCCTTGATGATTGGCTCATTGTCATTTGTACCCTCATCTCTTGTTTCTTGAATTTGAGCCTTGTATGACTCCAAGGCATCCAGCGCACGAAACAGAATATCAACCAAATGACTGTCCACCTTAATCTTGCCGTTGCGCACCTCGGAAAATACATTTTCCATATCATGTGTCAATGCCTGCATCCGCTTGTAGCCCATCGTACCGGCCATGCCCTTTAAGGAATGTGCGGCGCGAAAAATTTCATTGATCGTATCTTCGTTTTCCGGTTCGTGCTCCAAAACCATGAGCTGATCGCTCAAACTCTGTAAATGCTCGCTCGTTTCGTCGAGAAAAATTTCTAAATATTGACTAATATCCATGTTATCATACCCCCACGTTCTTCATAATCTGTTCCGCTACTTTTGTAAGGGGAACAACTTCATCTGCAAGTCCGGCTGACATAATGCTCTTTGGCATACCATATACCGTACACGTTTCTTCATCCTGCGCAATGACGTGAATCCTCTTCTTTTTTTCCAGTGCCGTAATTCCAGCGGTTCCATCACTTCCCATACCAGTGAGTACCACACAGACAACTTCATCATAGGCCGTATCGCAAAGCGATTCAAACATATAGTTCGCGCATGGCTTAACGCCCTCCCGAGCCGGCTCGTTCGTGCATTTCACATAATAGCTGCCACCGCGTTTCTCCACTTGCATATGAGTCCCGCCAGGCGCAACATACACATGACCATTCAAAAGAGGCTCGCCATGTTTTGCTTCCGAAACGTTCACATCGCTTAAGTCATTCAGTCTTTCCGCAAGCGAATGCGTAAACCCCTTTGGCATATGCTGCACTAAAAGTACAGGCGCCTTCATGTTCTTTGAAAGCTTTGGAATGACTTCCTGCAGTGCCTTAGGACCTCCGGTAGAGGTGGCAATCGCGACAATCTTGGAAAGGGTCGCCGATGGGTATTTACGCGGCATAGTCTGCGATTTTTGGGAAATCCCCTGCAGTGTATGGAAATTTACATCATACCGCATCGTAAAGGTCGGCGCCGACCCGTCCGGAGGCTTTTTTCCCAGCTCGTGTTTTGACCTTATTGGACCCCGTGCATTGGCTACGACATACAGCAGACTTGAAAATATCTTTTTGAAGTCTTCTTCCCTTGCGTTCACAATATTTTCCGGTTTCTTAATAAAATCAATCGCGCCAAGCTCAAGCGCTGTCAGCGTCTCCCTTGCGCCTTCCTCAGTCGTCGTGCTCGCCATAAGAACATTGGCTCGAACGTTATTGTCCTTCATCTTTTTCAGCAAATCCAGACCGGTCATCCTTGGCATATAGACATCCAACACGACCGCATCATACTGCCCAGAGATCAGGAATTCATAACCTTCCACACCATCACGCGCAATATCGGCTACCTCGAATCTGTTATCTGTATTAATGATATCACAAAACACCCTTCTCATGAGTGCAGAGTCATCGACTATTAATATTTTTTTCTTCACATGCTAACCCTTTTCTCTATGACGTATTTTTCTTTCTTCTTCAAAGATATAGCGGATGATACTTTCCCTATCATCGTTCATTATATCGAGAAACTGAATTCGGTGTTCAAATTCATCATCTCTGTTGTCAAGACGTTCCGACAGCAAAACCTTCCCAAGCAGCTTGTATTCAGTTAATTGGCCGTTTACAAAGAGGGAAAAAATAAACTGGATATTTGCGTTTTTTTCATAGCGCACCCTGGAAATGAACCGGGCACCGCCGCCGCTGATATCTACCATAATCCCATCGCTGAACATGATGTCCGTATCAAAAAAGCGCACCCGTTCATTAAAGCCGTTTATATCCTCCTCCGCTACTTCCCTGCATTTCATGTCTAAAACACAGTTTAAACGATAATATTCGCGTCTCTGGTACCTTCTGATATCAGTCGTTAATTCCATTACAAGTATGAAAATATTATCACTCTTATATCTGTCAACAACCCTTGCTAGACATTGGTAAAGACCTGACGGTGTATAAAAACAGATATTGTATTCTCCGTCCACCGGAAGCAGCACTAATTTGCCCTGCTCAATTGGCATTGCAATCTTAATTTGATCCTCCGAAACAATGTCGTGGAGCTTGCTCCGATAAGTTCTCCTTTCCGAAGAATCTTCCACATCGCCCATTCTATCAATTGTTTCCAGCTCCAGCTTTGCGCCGATACTTACATACTTTGACAGCATACCTTCACCCCACCTTAAAATTTTTACGGACCGCTTTATTTATAAAAACTTTTTGCCGCGCACAATGTTGGCAAAAAATCCTTCCATTCCATGCTTTCTGAAAATCGGATCGGCACTGTTATTCATCAGCGTTACCGCAAGATCCTGAAACGCCATGGCAGACTTCGCATTTGGATTGTGCAGCGAGATCGGGGTCTGTTGCATGACCGCCTTCACAAGCTGCGGGTCTTCCGGAATCACCCCGATAAAGGAGATCGGAATTTTTAAATACCGACTGACAACCGCATTCAGCTTGTTATAAAGCTGGCGTCCTTCCTCAATGCCGCCTACCTTATTCGTTATCACCTTGATCTGAATTAAATCCGCATTATATCGCGCATGGTTGTTGAGCGCCTTTAACAGAGAATAGGAATCCGTAATCGACGTTGGCTCCGGGGTTGTGACGAGAAGCACCTCGCTGCTCGATACAAGAAATTCCAGCACCGAATCAGCAATACCCGCTCCCGTATCAATGATAATGATGTCGGCAAGCGAATCCAGCTCTGTGAGGTTTAAGACGAGATAGTTGATATAGTCCCGCCCCAGATTAGAAAGCCCCGCAATACCGGAACCACCTGAAATAAAACCGATATCCATCGGACCCATCGTAATAATTTCCTTAATATTTTTGCCTTGATAAATTAAATCGCCTAAATGATACTTTGGCACAGCACCAAACATAACCTCAATGTTGGCAAGACCGAAGTCTGCGTCAAAAATAATGACCCGCTGTCCCATTTTTCGAAACTGAACGGCAAGATTAATGGACACATTTGACTTACCGACACCTCCCTTGCCACTCGTTACCGTGATCACTCTAGCTGTCGGACGCGGCACTTGGGCGCTTTTCTTAATGATGTTCCTTAATGATTCTGCCTGATCCATTGTCATTTGCCTCCCAACAATTGTTTTACAGTGCTCTGCGGACTAAACTGTTCAATATCATCCGGCACATTCTGTCCACATGTAATATAGGAAAGATCGGCACCGGTGTGCAATCTCAGATTGAATAAGTTACCAAATGTTTTTGTTTCATCCAGCTTTGTAAAAATCAGCTTATAATCCATCAGTGTCAAATAGGCATCCGTGATGCCGACTAAATCTTTGTACTTCGTCGTCGCACTGACAACAAGATAGATTTCCTTTTCCATACTTTCATCCACAGACTTGATTAGCTGATTCATGCCGTTTTTCTGCATCTCATTGTTGTGGGAATGTCCCGCCGTATCAATTAGTATATAATCAAATGAAGAAAATGCCTTAACAGCCGTCGTAAGCTCCTCGGCAGAATAAATCACACGGAACGGCGCATCCAAAATGCTCGCGTACGTACGCAGCTGCTCTGCAGCTGCAATACGGTAAGTATCTGCAGTCAAAAGCGCAACCTTCTTTTTTTCGTTGACGCTTAGGCGGGATGCAAGCTTGGCAATTGTCGTCGTCTTACCGACCCCTGTCGGACCAATGAAAAACAGGATTTTCGCACCTTTTCTTGCCGGCACAATCGACTTGGGCTGACCAAACTTCAAAATCATCTTCTGATAAATGCTCGATAATATATAATCAATCGTCGCGTTCGGCTTATTGATTTTCTCGATTTCCTCCATCAGCTCATTCACGTACTTTTCATCAATTTCATTCTCGATTAACGTGTTGTAAATCAGCTTCAAGAAAGCAATGTTTTTATCATCCTCCTCTTTGAATTCCTCTTCATTTCCCTCGATTTCCTTCACAAGCTGCTGTTCAATGAGCGAATGCAGGCTTTCGAGCTTTTCCTCCAGCAGCCTATCGCTTCTGTTTCCTTGGAAATTGATTGTATTGTCAAATTCCTTAGGTTCCGGCATGACGGAGATGTCTGACCGAACCGGTCTGGGCACTGCCTTACTCGGCTCCTCCTCGAGCGCAGCCGTCACTTCGACAAGGGGTTTCTTGAAAAAGAAAAGTATGCCCCTCTTCTTCATGTTTTTCACATTCATGATCACAACGTTTGATCCCAGCTCTTTTTTAGCTGTCGAAACAGCCTCTTCCTCTGTTTTTCCTCGAAACTTTTTGATAATCACTATGCTGCCACCATCCCTACCGATTGCAATTCTACATTGCTGTCAATCTCATTATATGACACAACAATCAAATCCTTAAAGTAATCCTCCGTCAGCTTCTTAAAATACATTCTGACAATTGGAGATGTAATAATAATCGGGTTTTTCCCAAGATTCTCAAGTTTTGCAATTTCCAGCTCAACTGATTTGACGATCGCCTTGGTCCGCTCCGGATCAAGTGTCAGATACGCTCCCTGCTCCGTCTGTTTAACACTTCCCATGATTTCCTGTTCAATCTTCGGATCCAACGTGACAACGCTCGTCGATTCATTGGCCGGAAAATACTTGGCAGAAATTGCCCTTTTTAGGCTCTGACGGACATATTCCGTCAATACATCCGTATCCCTCGTAGAGACTGCATGATCCGCAAGTGTCTCAAAGACTGTCAAAAGGTCACGAATGGAAATTCCTTCACGCAACAGATTCTGCAATACTTTCTGAATCTCTCCGAGCCCAAGCAGCTTCGGTGTCAACTCGTCCACAAGAGAAGGATTGGACTCCCTGATATTGTTGACAAGATTCTGTACATCCTGCCTCGACAGCAGCTCCGCAATATGCTGCCTAATAATTTCCGTCAAATGGGTCGCAATGATAGAAGGCGGATCGACTACCGTATAGCCGAGACTTTCTGCACGCTCACGCTGTGACTCTGTAATCCAAGTGGCAGGCAGATGGAACGACGGCTCAAACGTTGGAATACCCGAGATTTCCTCTTCGACAAATCCGGGATTCATCGCCATATAATGATCAAATAAAATTTCACCCTCACTAACCTGAATTCCCTTAATTTTAATAATGTACTGGTTTGGATTCAGCTGTATGTTATCTCGTAAACGTACAATCGGCACAACCATGCCAAGCTCTAGGGCAACCTGACGACGAATCATTACAACACGATCCAGTAAATCTCCGCCCTGATTTACATCGGCAAGCGGAATAATGCCATAACCAAATTCCAGTTCAATCGGATCAACCTGTAAGAGCGATACGACATTTTCCGGTTTTCTGATTTCTTCTGCAGATTCTTCATCCACATCGACGGTCTGCTCAATTTTTTCCACCTCAAGAGAATTCGCAATAAACCGACCCGCCAAAACAAAAGTCAGACCCAGCACAAGAAACAGGATCGTGTTTAAAGGCGTCGTAATTCCCAAAAAACAAATCGTGGCACCGACAAGATAAAGTACTTTTGGAATTCCGAAGAGCTGTCTGACAAGTACATTTCCAAAATCCGCTTCCTTGGAGCCTTTCGTAACAAGGATACCAGTGGAAAGTGAGATCAAAAGTGCCGGGATCTGGCTGACAAGCCCGTCACCGATCGTCAGAATCGCATATTTCTGAAGCGCATCCACAATCTCCAAGCCTTCCCTGGTAACACCCATCACAATACCGCCGATGATATTGATCATCGTAATGATTAGACCCGCTACTGCGTCTCCCTTTACGTATTTCACGGCACCATCCATCGAACCAAAAAAACTGGATTCCTGCTGGATCTTATCGCGCAGCACCTTTGCATCGGCATCCGTAATCGCGCCCGTATTCAAATCGGCATCAATCGCCATCTGCTTACCCGGCATCGCGTCAAGTGTAAATCTTGCTGTTACCTCCGCAACGCGTTCAGAACCTTTATTGATAACCATAAACTGAATAACTATTAATATAATAAATACGATCGAACCAATGACCAAATCGCCGCCGCCCACAAAATTACCAAAGGTATCAATAACGTTACCCGGATCACCTGTCGACAAAATAAGTCTCGTAGAGGAAACGTTCAGGGAGATTCTGAAAATAGTCGTGAACAATAAAATTGTCGGAAAAAATGACATTTCCAAAATTTCTTTTACGAACATCGAATTAAACAGGATCGTAAATGCAACCGCAATATTTATTGCAAGGCAAATATCCAACAAAAATGATGGAATTGGTACAATTAGAAAGACAAACGCGCTCAACAGATACAGCGCAACGCCTAAATCAGCTTTTCCAAATTTCAATCTGCCTTCCCCCTATCGTAATTAAGCTCGCTGTTTGGCATTATAAACAACCGCCAATATTTCAGCAACCGCCTGATAAAGCTCCGGCGGGATCTGTGCGCCCAGCTCGACATTATAATAAAGCATTCTGGCAAGCGGCTTATTCTCAACTATCTCTATATTATGCACTTTCGCTTCTTCCCTAATTTTAGCAGCAAGAAAATCCTCGCCCTTCGCAAGCACATAAGGAGCATCAGCGACCTCAGGATCGTACTTAATTGCTACTGCAAAGTGCGTCGGATTCGTAATGACAACGTCCGCCTGCGGAATCGATTGCATCATACGCCTTCTGGAAGCCTCCTGCATTCGCTGCTTCTGCTTACCCTTGACCTTCGGATCGCCTTCGGCGTTCTTCCACTCGTCCTTGACCTCTTGCTTTGTCATTTTCATATCTTCTCTGAATTTCCACTTCTGGTAAAGGAAATCGGCAAGACCGACAATCAGATAGTACATACTGATCTTTATGCCTAGGCTAATTGCTACATTTCCAAAAAGTTGCACCGCTGAAAGCAGCGTCATATCATATAAAATGTACAGAGAGGTCAGTTCGTCCCGCAGCGTCGTATACGCAATGTAGCCAAGCAAGACAAGTTTAAGCGCCGATTTGAACAGCTCTAACAGCTTGTCCTTAGAAAAAATTCGTTTGACACCCTTCAGCGGGTTTAATTTATTTCCCTTAGGCGCAAGCGGCTTTGTTGTGGGCCGCCATTTCACTTGTGCAAGATCAACTAAGACTGCCACAGCAACACCGACCACAAATATAGGTAACATAATGAAAAGCATCCTGATAATCATCTGATTAATCATGCTGGCAAACAATTTTAATGTAATTTCCCCGTTTACAAGCACAACCATTTCAGGAATTCGGTTATAAACATATAGAAAATTTTCAAGAAACTGGGTGCCCATCTGACCGGACCAGTTCTGTAAAATCCAAAACAACGCGAGCAACCCGACCGCATTCCCGAGCTCTTTACTCTTTGCTACCTGACCTTCTTTTCTGGCATCGCTCAGTTTTTTCTCAGAAGCCGGCTCTGTTTTTTCCCCACCCGGACCTTCCTTGGCGAAACGCTGCAGGTCGTAGGAGTATTTGGGGGCATCTTGTTGTATCTTCATCACTATAACCGCCTCTGTATCACAACGTCATACTTTTTACCATTGCCGTAATCATAATCTTCATTTCCTTGAAAATGTATTCCGAAGCGGCCGGTAATACACTGAGTGTCAAAAAAAGAACGGAAAGTCCGACTAAAATTTTAATCTGGATCCCGACAGAAAACATGTTAATCTGTGGTGAGGTCTTGGCAAGAATTCCAAGAACGGCATTTAAAATCATCATCGCCGCCACAATTGGCAGACAGATTCTGAATGCAATCATGATATAATCAGACAAAAATTGGATGATCACTGTTACGATCCGATCGGACTGAAACACCGCACCGCCGATTGGTATAAGCGTATACGTCTCCACAATCGCACGCAACAGATAGTGATGCATATTGGTCACCACCAAAAGCAGCATCACCGCATACTGATAAAGAGAACCGGTAAAACCCGTTGACTCCTTTGTGAGAGGATCCATGAGTTGTACCATCGACAGACCAATTTCCATGTCGGCAATTTTTCCCGCAAATAAAACAATGGAATTACATATGTTAGCCCCCAGCCCAATCAGAAGCCCTGTAATTCCTTCCTTGAGGACAAGCGCGGCATAGCCGAGCACGGTGTTGTATTCCGGCATCACATGCGGCGTTACTGCGTGGAAAATTACTAATGCAATAAAAAAACTCAACCCCGCCCGTACCCTTCTTGGCGTGTTACTGGTAGAAAAGAATGGTGCCGCAAAAATAAAACAGCTTATCCTTGTAAAGACCAATAAGAAATATTCCAGATCGCTATAGGAAAACGAGTAATCTATCATAAACCCCTACCTGATATAGAGCGAGAAATCCGACCATAGTCGCTCGGTAAAGCTTACCATATTATTCAGCATCCAATGCCCGGCCACCATCAGCATAACAAATATGGAAATGATTTTGGGCACAAAAGTAAGTGTCTGTTCTTGAATAGAAGTCACGGTCTGGAAAATACTCACAATCAATCCGACAACAAGTGAAACAAGTAAAAGCGGTGCTGCTGTCAAAATGATTGTATATAAAGCATCCTGCGTAATTCCAGTGACGGTATCAATCGTCATATTTTATCACACCTTTCTTTTCGCCGGTATGTATACAATGATATCTGAACCGCTAATAAAACGTCTTGACAAGTCCCCCAATGACAAGATTCCAACCATCCGCCAAAATAAACAGCAGAATTTTAAACGGCATGGAAATCGTTGTGGGCGGGAGCATCATCATACCCATCGACATCAAAGTGGAAGCCACCACCATATCAATAACAATAAACGGAATATATAATAAAAATCCAATGATAAACGCGGTACGCAGCTCGCTGATAATAAAACTGGGAACCAGCACACGCGTTGGAATTTCATTAATACTATCAACACTTTCGATTCCTTCAATATCAAGGAATAAACGGACATCCTTTGTCTGTGTCTGCCCATACATGAATTCACGCAGTGGCTGTGATGCCGCATCCAAAAATTCCTTCTGCGTCATCTCCCCCGCCTCAAAAGGTTGAATCGCTGTCGTGTTGATTTCCGTAATGACAGGGTTCATAATAAAAAATGTCAGAAACAGAGATAGTCCAATCAACACCTGATTCGGAGGTGCTGTCTGTGTACCGAGTGCTGATCTGACAAAATGCATTACAATGATAATCCTTGTAAAAGACGTCATCATAATAATGATCGTTGGAGCGAGCGCAAGCAAAGTAAGAATTATTAAAATTCTGAGCGTCCCCGATAAATTCCCTTGACCATCCTGATAAGTGACTGACAAATTATTTGCTACATTCAGCTCCTTTAAATCGTCTGCGGTCTCCGCACTTCCCGGCTTATTCATAACCGTATTGTTTTCATTTATGGCAGAACCATCCAAAATGCCAAGATCATTCAGGTCTGCCGCCTTTACAGGTGTTCGCACTGTCAAAAGCAGACCTGCCACACACACAAACAGACAAAAGAGAAGCTTGTATCTTCTGCCTTTTCGCATTCGTTGTTTATTCATTTAATTATCGCCCCGTTTATGTATCCGTTCTTTTGCCTTATCCAGCAATTTCTGAAAACTGTCCTGCGGCACTGCACCGTCCAAAGTCAGCTCAACCTCGTCCTCTGTAAGCTCCGTAAGCATTGTAACGGTTTCTTTACAGACAGCAAGCACCAGATATTTTTTTCCTGCCCTTGCAATCTGTAAATATTTGTTAGTTGTGAGCTTGCATGTCTCAAGCACTTCAAAATTTCTGTTGTTTCGCTGCGTTTTTTGAAACTTTCCAACCCAGCGCGTCGTAGCATACGTAAGAGCCAGCACAAAAATAAACACGAGCAGCACCGTGAGAAATTGAGCTGCGCTTTCCAATCCTAACGATGTGTATCCAAGTATCATCATAGAATCAACCCACCACTTTTTTTACTGCCTCAATGACACGATCCGCTTGAAATGGTTTCACAATAAAGTCCCTCGCGCCCGCCTGAATGGATTCGATTACCATTGCCTGTTGTCCCATCGCAGAGCACATAATCACAAGCGCACTGGAGTCATTCTCTTTGATCTTCTTCAGGGCCTGAATACCGTCCATCTCAGGCATCGTGATGTCCATCAATACAAGATCCGGCTTCAATTCATTGTATTTTTCGATTGCCCTTGCGCCGTTCTCTGCCTCACCTGCGACATTGTAACCATTCTTGGTTAATATATCCTTGATCATCATTCTCATAAACGCTGCATCGTCACAAATCAAAATGTTTTTTGCCATTTTTCTTTCTCCTATACGTTATTTTAATTGATTATCTCTGTTACCCTGACACCAAAATTTTCTTCAATTACTACAACTTCGCCTTTGGCCACCAACTTTCCATTAACAAGCACATCCACCGGTTCTCCTGCAATTTTATCTAATTCGATAATCGTGCCCGGCGCAAAGTCTAAAATATCACTAATTGCCTTGTTGGTTCTGCCAAGCTCAACAGTTACCTCCAAAGGTACATCCTTGATCAAGGCAATGTTTTCCTGGCTCTGCAACGCATTGATATCACCCGAAAATGTCTGGAAAGCCGCCGGCTGTATATTGATATTCTGCATATTCATCGGCTGCTGCATGTTCATCGGCTGCTGCATCCCCATTGGTTGCTGCATTGTCATCGGATTCCCCATACTCATTGGACCTCCCATATTCATCGCGTTCACCATTCCCATGGAGCCGTTCATTCCCATGCCCATATTCATCATGGGAGGCTGCTGCGCTGTCTGCATAACAGGTTGCGGCACTTCCATCGGGATTGGTTCTGGTTCTAGTTCTGGTTCTAGTTCTGGTTCTGGTTCTGGTTCTGGTTCCGGTTCCTGACTGCTCGCAAAAAAACTATATAATGATTTGGAAAATTCAACCGGATATAGCTGTAAAAGCTTACTGTCAACCAGATCCCCTATCTGCATGCGGAACGTGATCTTGACAAAAGTTCCCGAAAGAAAAGAAGAAATTGAGCCACCCTCCTTTTGCTGCTCCGTATCGATGATACTCGCCTCCGGCGGACTAATATCAATCGTCCTGCCAAGCATAGAGGACAGGGACGTCGCGGAGGAACCCATCATCTGATTCATCGCCTCGGAAATCGCACTCAAGTGCAGCTCTCCGAGATCCCCCTCCGTATTTGTACCATCACCCCCCATCATCAGGTCGGTGATGATCTTTACGTCGCTTTCCTTCAGTATCAAAATATTTGTTCCCTCAAGACCCGACGTATACTGAATCTTAATGAACACGCAGGGACGATCATAATCTTCAATAACTTGATCCCATGTTAACAATTCTACAACAGGCGTCGTGATGTTGACCTTCCGATTAACCAAGGAATAAAATGTCGTTGCTGATGTCCCCATGCTGATATTGGCTATTTCACCGATTGCATCCTTTTCTGTTTCCGTCAGGAGCTCTTCATCGGCTGTTTCTTGAGCCGGCGCCATGTCTGCCGGTTCACTCATGCCGTTTAACAAGGCGTTGATTTCATCCTGGGATAGCATTCCTTCCATCCATTATTCCCCCTCTCTCAATATTGATGTGACTCTCACCGCATAGGCATCCTTTGCGGAGCCGGGTAAGGCTTTAAATTTTTTTAAATTTCCGACATATACATCCAGTTCATTGTTTACCTTGGAATTTAGCTTAATAATGTCGCCTAGCTGAAGATTGATAAAATCATTGACTGTAATTGCACTCCTGCCAAGTATCGTACGAATCGGCATATCAACTCTACGGATAATTGTCTCAATATGATCCTCATAGTTTTCCTCATTATTTTCCTTCATAGAAGAGAACCAATACTTCGTATTCAACTTATCCATGACACTTTCCAACGTAAAATACGGGAGACAAACATTCATCAGACCTTCCACATCACCAATCTTCACATTGATCGTCACGATTGCGATCATTTCACTTGGCGCAATAATCTGCGCAAACTGCGGATTTGTCTCAATCCTCTCCAAAAACGGATTGATCTCAACAACATTTTTCCACGGCTCACGCATAAGCTGTACGCATACTGATATAATCTTATCTATAATAGAACGCTCAATCTCCGAAAAATCTCTGTTTTTCTCCAACGGCACTCCCTGACCGCCAAGCATTCTGTCCAACATCGCAAATCCAAGATTAGCGGCTATCTCCAGCATGATATTTCCATTTAAAGGTTCAAAACTTACAATTGCAAGCAATACAGGATTGGCAAGCGCCGTAGAAAATTCCGCAAACGTACAGGCCTCTGAATTTACAACGCTAACCTGTATATTCTTCCTGAGATAAACCGGTAAATTTGTCGATAACAAACGTCCATAATGCTCAAATATAATTTCAAGCGTTCTCAAATGTTCTTTTGAAAACTTAGCAGGTCGCCTAAAATCGTAATTTTTAGTTACTTTTTCTTCGGCAATACTAATTTCTTCTGCATCCAGTTCCCCCGAGCTTAATGCCTGAAGCAGGCTATCTATCTCGTTTTGGGAGAGTACCTCACTCATTCAGCACACCTCACTCCTTCATTAATCCTATTATTGGAATTTAATGTCCCTGAAGTATGCCTCATAGACAAACTTGGAATTGAACATTTCCTGTATTTTTAGTAAAATTGCTTCCTCTAAACCCGATTCATCCGACATCGCTTCTGCCTTTGTGTAAGCCCCGATCACATTGATCAGCTCACTTTTGATCTTACTTTCCTTTTCCGACATCATTGGCTGATAAGTTTCATAATCTGGATCTTTCATGTTTAGGGAAAAGGAAACTGAAACAAGCGCGTAATGATCGGTGCCGTCTTCGTCCGGCTTTAAGGCAATCGTCATGGAATCCTCAATATTATATACACTCGTATCTTCGATAGGTACTACGACCTCCGTCGCCTCGTCTGCGTCGCCGTTAAGCTCTAAATCCAGCACGGATGCAATATCATTCACGAGCGTCATCGTCTTCTGGTTGGCAGAAACCGTAAAAAACATGATAATTCCGGTCAAAGCCAAATTCACGATTAAAAGTGCCAAAATCACAACTGTCATCAAATTTTTTTTCATTTTATGCTCCTTCTTCAGTAAGTACTAAGTGTATGATAAATTTTGATTTCCACTCGTCTGTTCTTTGCACGGCCTTCCGATTTCGAGTTCTCGGCAATCGGCACATACTCACCCCTGCCGGAGTGCTTAACCATTGCCGGATCCAGATTCGTGTGAGCCACGAGATACTCAAACACTGACAGTGCACGTGCGCTGGACAATTCATTATTGTCCTTGAATTGTGAATTATGAATCGGCACATTGTCCGTATGTCCTTCAATTTCGACAATGCTTTCCGCATACTTCTGCAAAATAACGCCTATCTTGTCCAAAATCTGATAAGAATCTTCTTTGATCGTAGCGCTGCCGGAATCAAACAACAGAGCGCCATTCAGCGTCAGGGACACATACTGAGAGGTGAAATCCAAATCCACATCCTTACCAAGCCGCTGCTCCGCAAGCATCTCCTCCACAAGCTCAGAAAGCTCCTCGGCTGCTTCCATCTGCCGTGCCTGCACCGTTTCGAGCGCATCTTTCCCAAGCTCACCCTTGGCGCCTGTTTCTTTAGAAGCGTACCCCATAGAATTGATATATTGATCCAACTCATTGAGCTGGCTGACACCGTTGGAAATCAAAATGCCGTTTCCGATCGAGGCACCGCCGCCCGAAAAGATGCTGAAACTGTCCGTAAAAGAAGCCGCCATCTCTTCAAATTTACTGGAATCCATGGAAGACATGGAAAAAAGCATAACAAAAAAACATAATAACAGGTTCATCAGATCCGCGAAGGTATTCATCCAGGCCGCTCCCGGCTTCGGCGGGTCTTCTTTACGCTTCGCCACTAATCTTCACCTCCGAGCAACACTGGCTTTCCGACGCTGGAACGCTCACCCGGAGCCATAAAGGATTTCAGCTTTTCTTCGATGACACGCGGATTTTCACCTGCTTGGATGGAAAGCAGACCCTCAATGATAATTTCTTTCACCTGCATTTCCGCATCATTAATCGTCTTCAACTTCGTCGAAATCGGTATGGAAATCCAGTTTGCAAGCATAGAACCATAAAACGTCGTAACAAGAGCAACCGCCATTGACGG
>CAZBRY010000004.1:4921-27086 GCA_964494285.1 uncultured Lachnospiraceae bacterium | reverse complement strand
GCTTTTCGCCGGAAAATCTTGCGAAGCTTGTAATCCTGACAGACAAAAAGGAAATCAACTCAACAGTTGCAAAGGAAGTTTTCGAAGTGATGTTTGATCAGGATATTGATCCGGAAGCATATGTTGCAAAAAAGGGTTTAAAAACCGTCAGCGATAGCGGCGAGTTAAAGGGCGTCGTCGAGAAAATCATTGCGGAAAACCCGCAGTCCGTCGCCGATTACAGGGGCGGAAAGGAAAAAGCCATCGGTTTCCTCGTAGGCCAGACGATGAAAGCCATGAAAGGCAAAGCCGATCCGGCGGTTGTAAATAGCCTGTTAAAGGAGCTTCTGTAGGAGTTTTCAAGCATGAGCGGCATTGCATAAACATTGCATAAATTTTTGGAAAGAGCCCATGTATTATAGTTGACAACCGGTCTTTATCTATGATATAAATAATAGGCAGGTCAAAACAACCTGCCGTCAGAGGGGATTGGTCAAATGGTATGACAGAAGTCTCCAAAACTTTTAGTGGGAGTTCGATTCTCTCATCCCCTGCTTTAAAAGCACCGTATTTACGGTGCTTTTTTAAACCCCAACACTTAATTAAAAAACAAAAAGAGTTGATTTCACTACGGAATGCGGAACAGTCCCAAATCCGGCGGGTAGAGAGAAAATACAAAAAAGAGAACGGCAGTCAGCAGCAGAACAAGCGTGAGAATGCCCGCGCCATTGTGAAAACGGCCGTATAGGATCATGCGGTAGGAAAAAATAAAAGTGAGAATAACGCTAATGTAAAAGATGGAGATATCAATGGCAGTTATTTGAAAGCCCAGAATGCCGGAATAAGTGTAAAACAATGTAGGGATCATCAAGAGGCCGGCCAAGGCGGCAAGAATCAGGGCGGCTCTTAGGGAGTCGTTTTTTTGAAATAGAAAGGACATATAAATAATATAAAGCAGCATCGGAAAGAATAACATTTTCATATGCTCCCACACAGACTCATTAACAGGCGAAAACATCCCAACGATGAAATTTTCACCGGACCATCGATAAAAAAAATGCAGAATGGTTCCGAGTATCGAAACAAAAATTGCGCCGGCTATCAGATGCTTTTTTAGGATTGTGTTCATGAAATTCTCCATTCCGCCGCGCTTTGCACGACAATTCACCTGTTAATAGTATATGCAGCAAATACACGAAAGTGTTTGTTAAAAATATCCGAATGCGCTATGATAAGAAATATCATGATTTACCATATTGTTTGTGTAGATAATTGGGCAATCTAGTAGTGGAAGAAAGCCTTTCAGAGAGCGTGTTTAAGGAGATACAATGAGGATTCAGGAGCTGGATCAATACGAGGAAATTATCATTCAGTGTCATGACAATCCGGATGCGGACGCACTTGCTTCCGGTTGGGCACTTTATTGCTACTTTGCCGGACAGGGAAAACCAGTTCGTCTGATTTATTCCGGAAAGCTGAAAATACAAAAATCTAATTTGGTGCTGATGGTAGAGCGGCTTTCGATTCCGATCGAATATGTGGAGCCGGGTACTAAGCTTGGATTTGCTGATAAAAATGGGTTGCTGATTACGACAGATTGTCAATATGGCGCCGGAAATGTAACAAGGCTGCAGGCGCCGTCCGTCGCGATTATTGATCATCATCAGATTGAAATAACAGATGTTGTTCTAAGGGAAATTCGCCCCGGCTATGGAAGCTGTTCGACCGTTGTATGGAGCATGATGAAGGAGGCCGGTTTTTCGTTTGCAGGGAAAAAACTGCTTGGAACAGCTCTGTATTATGGTCTTTTTACGGATACAAACCAATTCAGCGAGCTCTACAATCCGGTTGATATGGACATGCGGGATGAGGTGGAATGCCACTATAACTTGATCAATCTTTTTAAAAATTCCAACTTTTCTTTAAAGGAGCTTGAAATTGCAGGAATAGCTCTGATCCGTTATATTTTAAATGAAGAACATCATTATGCGATCATTAAGGCGCAGCCGTGTGATCCGAATGTGCTCGGGCTGATCAGTGACCTTGTTTTACAGGTCGATGCCATTTTAACATGCGTTGTGTACAATGAATTGGAGAATGGATTCAAGCTCTCAGTCAGGAGCTGTGACCGTGAAGCACGGGCAAATGAGCTCGCCGCATTTTTAACGAAAAATATTGGTTCCGGCGGCGGTCATCTTGAAAAGGCTGGTGGTTTTATCAGTAAAAAGCGCTATATAGAGAGTTATCCCAAACTCCATTCCGAAGCATTTTTCAGCGAGCGCCTCAATGAATACTTTGAAGAAACAGAAATTATCTATGCGAAGGATTACAAAGTTGATATGACAAAGATGAAGCGGCATCAAAAGAAAAAGCTCCCGCTTGGATTTGTGAAAATCAGCGAAGTCATGCAGGAGGGGACGCCGATTACGATTCGAACGCTGGAAGGGGACATTACGATTTCGGTGGATAGAAATTTTTATATCATGATCGGCGTGAAGGGCGAGGTATATCCGATTAAAAATGAAATATTTGAAAAGAGCTATCAGGAAATAGAAGGGGAAGTTGAGTTAGAAGCGGAATATCTGCCGACAGTACGGAACCGTATTACCGGACAGAGCGAAAATATTCTGGATTTTGCGCATTCCTGTATTCCGACGGAGGAGACGCAGGTCTTTGCAAGAGAGCTCGACCAGATTACAAAGGTATTTCCTGCTTGGGATGAAGAACAGTACATGCTCGGCAATCCTGGAGATTTCATTGCGGTAAGATGTGATGATCTCCACGACATCTATATTGTGGAACGAGATATTTTTTTGAAAACATATTTATAACACACTTATAATAGAAGCGAAAGGGGACTAAAAAAGCAAACAGCCGGACAAAAGCCGATCGGTGCTGCCAAAATTAAACGCGCATAAAACAGAATATTTTGCGGACAATAAGATTGAAACAGAGACTCGACTTTGTTTCAATCTTTTTGCATGATAAGAAGGTTTTCTTCGGTGAAAAAAATGTGGCATAAAGGAGTGATATTATGAAAAAAAGGATGGCAGTGTTAGTATGTATGCTGTCGCTGGCAGCGTTTGGATTGGCGGGATGCGGCAGAAACGCTGATGCGGCGCAGGATGATGGGGTAATAGCGGAGGATAACGTCAATCAGGATGAAGCTGGGCTTGGCGCAAATGACGCAAGCGTGACGGACAATACAGCAAACAATGTGACGGATAATACAACAGCGGGCAACGGAGCAGGAAACACAGTTCTTGACAGCTATAACACAATGCTGCAGGGTGCGGGAAGTCAGGATGATATCTATAAGTATATTGACGAAAATATTTCAGGCGCAACTGCAGAGGAAGCTGACCAGATGGTAGCAGGTCTGATCGGCCACACGGGAAAGGCAACCGCACTGGATTACTCGAAGCTGGGAGCCCATAAAAATTATTTATCTGACGAGATGGGCAGGTTTGTTGATTTGATGAAGCAAGAACAGGAAAAACCGTCCATTACGACGGGCGAGGGAAATCAGCTTTCCGTAACAGAGCTTTTAAACAGAGCCTCTGGCTTTGAAAACCTAATGAATGACTATCCGGAGGGTGCAACCAATCAATATGCTTATGAAATGTATGAGCAGATTATGAATCAGGCAATTACCGGTGGTTATGATGCAAAAAATAAGACGGCAAACAGCTATCTGAATGACGGCACAACGCTTGGTGAAAGTTATTTAAAAGAGTACAATGACTTCGCAGGCAGCACGCAGGCAGGAACAAAGACAGCCGGAATCGTATCCGATTATGTGGGAATGTTTGAGAAAGGCGGAGAAGTGACCGATAAAATTACTGCCTATTATGAAAACTTTAAAACAAACTTAAAGGATGCATTTACTGGAAAGAATACTACTGCCGCACAGTAGGGGAAGCAGGGGCTTTTTGAACGCTGTATCTGGGTAATAAAAAATAGAAGAATACACGGGTCTGCCTGCATGAAAAGCGAAACAAGTTTGTAATGAAATGACATGCAGAAAACAGAATACGGCGCACGACTGAAAATAAGAGTGCGCCGTGTTTGATTTTGTTCATTCTTTTAGCAAATATAAGTTTCCGGTGCTGTTTGAGGAAATGCACTCATAGTTTTGATTGACAAGCGCAAACAGACTTGGAATTTCATCCTGAAAGCCGGAGCCGACTACGAGCCATTTGGGCGGCGCGTCATTTAAATAACTAGTGATATCTGATTCGATCTGAGGATCTAATGCAATAAAAAATTGTAAATTAACTTGGTATTGATAGCACGGCATGATCTGATTGACTTCAAACCATGTCATATCTGTGCTGAAGCTAAATACGCTGTCCCGCTCCCATTCGGGAATCAGCGTGGCAAGATTCTTTGCTTCCTTATAATATTCCTCATAATAGGGATTGTCCCGCTCATAAAGCAAAATATGAACCGTATCCATACTGCAGGAAGTATAATAAAATAAATAGATGCCAAGCAAGAAGAGGCAGCAGCTCTGCCGGATATCTTTAAAAATAATGAGCGGATTATAAATAGACAGGAATAAAATAAAAGCGAAAAGAAGAGAAGGGTATGCGGTTGTAAAATAATAAATAAATGGATTTCCTAAATGTAAAAGCAGATAAGTCGCAGCTGACATGCCAATTAAAAGTATTCTTGCCGCATCAGAAAGAGAGTTTCTATGCAGACAGGCAAACAAAAATGCAAAAATACAGCCGGAGAGCTTAATTTCCCATATAATATTGAAGTGTTCGGAGAAGTCCACAGAACGCCGGAAGGCAAAATCAAACACGCAATAAAGCATTTCTCCGATTGCGCCATGATATCCAAAATAAAGAAATAGGGGGAGAACAGCGATCAGAATGCCCAACAGGAAAAAAATCAAAAATGAAAAAAAGTTTTGATAGTGTTTGTTGATCAGCGAAAGAAAAATAATAGCACATGTTATTCCCAAAATAGGAGCCGCTGCCGTAATTTTTGAAAAGGCAATGATGCCAAGACATGCGCCGATGATGATAGCGATGTGTTTGGGTAGCTGCCAGATTGGAAGACCGTCCTTTTTTAAGTGTTTTGCAACAAGGTACAGGCAGAGCAGATTGAGCGGCAGGCAAAATTCCTCAAGTGTATTTCCTCCCCAAAGCGTGGAAATATGGGCGAGTAAAAAAACAAGAAGAACAATCGCCGCCTTTTTGGGGGACAGGTAAAGTTCGGCAAGCTTCTTAATGAATACAAGCGAAAAAAATAAGAAAAGGATCTGAATCAAAAAAACACCGAGGCGATCCTTGTGAAGAAACTGCCCGAGCGCTTCGATCAAGAAAAAGTAAGGACCTTTTAAATCAAAAAAATCCTTATATGGAACACGGCCCTGTATAATTCCGCGGCCTACCATAGAAAAAAAAGAAGCGTCACAGCCGTACCAATGGCGATAAAGAGGGCTTGTCCAAAGTGAAAATGCAAGTAAAAATACAATAGAAACAAGAAAAAGAATGACATATTCCAGACTTTTTTGCAAACGTGCCATTCGATTGGAATCAAAGAAAAGCTTCATGAAAACTCCTTGTGGGCTAAGTGTACATAAATCCCAACTTTACATTGTGACATGTATAGATTATAATAAAAAAAAATCAATATTGCAACATTGCAACTGCAATAGAGGGGAGGATCTTATAATATGTATGGTCAGCAACAAACAACGCGCGAGCTGATAATCGAAGAATACCGCGGGGATGTGGAGCGGCTTTTGAAATATTTGCCGTGGCTTTTGACGAAAGAGTCAAAGGATGTGGCAGGCTATTATGAGGGAGAAAACGGCCCGAGGCAAATGCAGATACCGATCTATGATTCGACGCTACTGGCCTTTGTGAAGGAAGCGGAAAAAACGAAGTTCATGGATAAGAATTATCCTTATGTTTACACACGCCACAAAATCAAGACGTTTGAGGATGAACGGAGGTTGATGAGACAGGCCAAAATACAGGATATCGATATTTTCAAAGGGATCTTAAGCAAATATGTGCTCGAGGGAAAGCGGAAATCCGTTTGCTGGAGAGATGCCGTCGGGGAGATGATATTTTATACGGCACTGACTTGTTTGGAAGAATTGTTTTTTCATTACGCAGCCTGAGAAAGATAAGGCGCTTACCAAATTAATAAGTGGGAGACGACAATGGGGATAAGAAATCAGTTATTGATTGATCATACGATTGAAGGCTTTTTGAAGGAGGTCTATAACGGGAGACCCGAGGATGTTGAACCGCTGTCAAGGGCAATCGGCGTTTTGGCGGATGTGATGCAGATTAGCCAGATTCGTGTAACCTGTAATGAGCCGCTAAACAGAGCGGTTACCGTTTATAAGCGTTATGATACGCGCATGCTGAATGCACCGGATTGGGAGCGAATAGAGACTTCGCACATGCCGGAAGATACAAAGCTGGAATTTTGGAAGGATGGCGATGGGGAGTGGGATGAAAATGACGAGAAGAACATGGTCAATTTATCACGCTTCATTATTTTGTATATTGGGCGGATGTGGTATATCCACGAAGCTTTGGATGCAAGTGTCCATGATTGCCTGACCGGACTGATCAATCTTAAGGGATTGACAAACGCGATACAAAGCCTGATCGATCAGGAGGTTGCCTATCGGTACTCGATTCTATACATGAGAGCATATAAGCTTCAGATTATCAATCAGAAATATGGTTATGAAATTGGCAATCAGGTTATGCTTCAGGTTTCCAAAAAGCTGCAGGCATTTGCGCTTGCGCAATCGCAGGAGCAGGTGACGGCGAGGCTTGTTAATGACAATCTGATCGTTATTGTACATAATTCCAATCTATCGCAGTATTTGGATTTTCTATCCGGGCTTGAAGTCACATTTACCTACAATCAGGAGCAGGTGAAGCAGAACGTATCATTTTGCGTTGGCATTTATGAAATGAAAAAAGAGGATACAAACGTTCAGCTTCCAATTGAATACGCAATGGCTGCGTATACGATCTCCTGCCAGGGAGGGCGCTCGACGGTTGTTTATTATAATGAAGAAATTCACAAACAATTCTTAAAAGAAAAGGATATCGAGGCGCGAATGACAGATGCGCTGCGTGACGGAGAATTTATTGTGTATTATCAGCCCAAAATTGAGCTGAGCAGCAGCCGTATCGTTGGTGCGGAAGCGTTGGTGCGTTGGCGTTCGAACGGAAGAATTATTCCTCCGTTGGAGTTTATTCCGATTTTTGAGAAAAACGGATTTGTCTGTCAGATAGATTTTTTCGTGCTACGCACTGTGTGCAAAAACATGCGTAAATGGCTTGACGGCGGTTTGGATGTGGTAAAGACCTCGGTCAATTTTTCCAGGATGCATTTGCTGAATGAGCATTTTACGAGTGAAATCGTCAAAATCTTAAAAGAATTTATGATTCCGGTAAAATATATTGAAATCGAGTTCACAGAAAGTGCTGACTGGGATGACAGCGCGATGCTTGCGCTGGCTCTGGAGGAGCTGAAAGATTATGGAATCGCGACGGCGATGGATGATTTCGGGACGGGGTATTCCTCGCTCAGTTTGCTGACAAACTTATCCTTTGATATTTTGAAAATTGATAAGTCGCTGCTTGATGCGCAAAATGTTTCAGATCGGGAGCGAATTGTCGTGAATAATATCGTTCATATGGTGCAGGATTTGGATATTGATGTTATCATGGAGGGAGTGGAAACGGTCGAGCAGGTTGAGTTTTTAAAAGAAATTCATTGCAATATGGCGCAGGGATTTTTGTTTGACAAGCCGCTTCCGCTTGAAGAGTTTGAAGAACGTCTGAGCAGGGGCAGTTATGAGGGAATCTATCAATAAAAAACGGAGGAATAAAAATGGTATTCAATAAATTTGGTAAAAATGGCGGCGGCGCACCCTTAAAGGGAAAAGTGTTTCGGGTAGCCGGTATTGTTGTGATTGCACTCTTCGTGATGATACTAGTTTCCAGCTCCTTTTATTCTATTCAGGAGGAAGAGCAGGCAGTCGTCTGTACGTTTGGAAAGCCAAAGACGGTGGCGGAGCCGGGTCTGCATTTTAAGATCCCGTTCGTGCAGACTGTGAGTAAGGTCAATACGACGATTCAGGGTTTTGCAATCGGTTATACGAGCGACTATGAGTATAATTATAACGGTTCCGAGGGCGAAGAAGAGGGGATGATGATCACCTCGGACTACAACTTCATTAAAATTGACTTTTATGCGGAATATCGCATTACTGACCCAGTGAAGGCACTCTATGCTTCGGAGGATCCGCAGAAGATTTTGACGAATATCGCACAGAACTGCATCAGAACGACAATTGGTTCTTACGGTGTGGATGCGGTGCTGACGACCGGGAAAAATGAAATTCAGGCAAATATCAAGGAAATCATACTGGAAAAGTTGGAATTGCTGGACATCGGTATTCAGCTTGTCAATATTACAATACAAGATGCGGAGCCGCCTACCGAGGAGGTTATCACTGCATTTAAATCGGTGGAGACGGCAAAACAGGGGAAGGAAACTTCCTTAAATAATGCGAATAAATATAGAAACGAGCAGATACCGAGCGCCGAAGCGCGTGCCGATAAAGTTTTGCAGGATGCCGAGGCACAAAAGCAGGCGCGCATCAACGAGGCGGAAGGGCAGGTGGCCAGATTTAATTCCACCTATGAAGAGTATATGAAATATCCGATGATCACAAAGCAGCGTATGTTTTATGAGACGATGGAAGAGGTCCTGCCGGATATCAAGGTTATTATTCAGGGTACGGACGGCAACAGCGTGCAGGAAATACTGCCGTTAGACTCATTTACACAATAGGAGGAGAACAAATGGCGGAAGCAGAGCGGTTTAATTCGGAAGGAATGCCGAGAGGAAAAGGAAAACATGGTCAATCATGGATCATATGGGTGGTATTATTATTTTTGTTTGTTACGGCAGGCTCGTCAGTTGTCATATGTCACGAAGACGAGTATAAATTGATACGTCAGTTTGGGCGCGTGGAGCGCACGATTTCCAGTGCGGGACTATATTTTAAAATCCCGTTTATCGAGTCGGTGGATACGATTCCCAGAGAAATACTGCTGTATGATCTGCCGGCATCGGATGTCATTACCTCCGATAAGAAATCGATGATTATCGACAGTTATGTGCTTTGGCGAGTGACGGATCCGCTAAAATTTGCGCAGACCCTGAGTTACTCCATTACAAATGCGGAAAACCGGATCGATACACTTGTATATAATGCAATGAAAAATACAATATCAAATATGAAGCAGGATGAAGTCATTAAGAGCCGTGACGGTAAGATGACGATTACCGATGTTGTGGCAGAGGAAGAGGGCGTAAAGTCCAACGATCTTGTCATTGAGGATTCTGCGGAAGAGATTGAGATCAAGTCGCTGACGGAAGAGATCATGGAGCACATCGGGACGGTCTATGAGCAGTATGGCATCGAAATCATGATGGTAGAGGTAAAAAAGCTGGATCTGCCAGATGATAATAAGCAGGCCGTTTATACCCGTATGATTTCAGAACGGGAAAATATAGCTGCCCAGTACACGGCAGAAGGTGCTTCTCAAGCGCAGATGATCCAGAATACGACAGACAAAGAAGTATCCATTATGCTTTCGGAAGCGGAGGCAAAAGCCGAGCAGCTTAAGGCAGAGGGCGAAGCAGAATACATGAGGATTTTGTCCGGCGCCTATTCGGACGAAGCCAAGAGTGATTTTTATACATTTGTTCGCTCTTTGGATGCGGCGAAGGCAAGTATGACGGGCTCTGCAGAAAAGATTTTGATTTTGCCGGCAGATTCTCCAATCGCGGGGGTGTTCACCCAAAAATAACAAATAACGGAAAGAGGATAAAGTTATGATTTCTGAAAAAATGATAGAGCTGGTAAAGGGCAGCTCTGTGATCCGAGCGATGTTTGAAGAAGGACAAAGGCTTGCAAAGCTTTACGGCGCTGAAAATGTTTATGACTTTAGTCTTGTCAATCACGATAATCCGCTTCATCTGCACGGATATATGACCAATACGGGTTTTGAGACGGTTCGCGAAACGGTAGCACAGTCTATTAATAAGCGATTTGCAACGAGTTATGGTTCGGGGAATATCATTATGACGGTGGGTGCAGCCAGCGGATTGAATGTCGTATTCCGCGCGCTTCTGAATCCAGGGGATGAGGTCATCGCATTTGCACCGTTCTTCGGCGAATATCGGAATTACGTGATGAATTATGACGGAACGCTCGTTGTAATCTCTCCGAATACTGTGGACTTTCAACCAAAGCTTGATGAGTTTGAGCAAAAGATTACGGCAAAGACAAAATGTGTGATTGTCAATTCTCCGAATAACCCAACAGGTGTTGTTTATTCGGAAGAGACCATTATAAAAATGGCACAGATACTTACAAAAAAGGAAAAGGAATTTGGTACGGCTATTTATCTGGTGACGGATGAACCGTACAGGGAGCTTGTATATGGTGGTGTGGAAGTGCCTTACATTCCGAAGTACTATGCGAATACAATCGTCGGCTATTCATTTAGTAAATCGCTGTCTCTGCCGGGCGAACGCATCGGCTATCTTGTGATTCCAAGCGAAATGACGGACTATGAAATGGTATATGGTGCGGCAAGCGTAGCGAACCGTATTTTGGGCTATGTAAATGCGCCGTCGATGTTCCAGCTTGTGGTGGCCAGATGCATTGATGAAAAGACCGATATTTCTTACTACGAACGGAACCGGAATACGCTGTATGACGGCTTGATCAAGCTTGGTTTTACGTGTCAGAAGCCGGAGGGTGCGTTCTACTTGTTCATGAAATCTCCCATTGAGGAGGAAAAAGTGTTTTGCGAAATGGCAAAAAAGTATAACATTCTGATCGTACCGGGTTCGAGCTTCGCTTGCCCGGGCTACGTGCGCATCGCTTACTGTGTGGCCTATGAGACGATCGTCAATGCGCTTCCGAAATTTGCGGAGCTTGCCGAAGAAATATTGGGGAAAAACAAATGAGCTGGGAAGAAAATATAAGGCACGTGGAGCCGTATGTGCCGGGTGAACAGCCTAAGGAAGCCGGAGCAGTGATCAAATTAAACACAAATGAATTTCCCTATCCGCCGACACCTCTGATTCAAGGGGAGCTTAAGAAGTTTCATACGGATCTGCTCAGGTTGTATCCGAACACGACCGCGGAGCCTCTTGTGGAGGCCCTCGCCGGATATTACGGATTTGAGAAGGATGAGATTTTTGTCGGGGTGGGTTCGGATGATGTGCTGGCAAACAGCTTTTTAACTTTTTTTCATTCTGGCAAGCCGGTGCTGTTTCCGGATGTGACCTATTCTTTTTACGATGTATGGGCCAACGTTTATGGCATTCCGTATGAGAGGCAGCCGCTGGATGCGGATTTTAGGATTAGTAAAGAGGATTACTATAAGGAAAACGGCGGGATTGTGATTGCAAATCCGAATGCGCCGACTGGGATCAGCGAGCCGGTGGAATTGATCGAGGAAATTGTAAAGCATAATTCAGACTCCGTTGTGATCATCGATGAAGCTTATGTGGACTTTGGCGGGGAGTCCGCAATGGAACTTACAAGGAACTATGACAATCTACTCGTTGTGCAGACATTTTCAAAATCGCGGGCGTTTGCCGGAATGCGGATCGGCTTTGCGATAGGAAATAAAAAACTGATCCGTTACTTAAACGATGTTAAGTTTTCCATTAATTCTTACACGATGAATCAGCCCGCGATTTATTGGGGGATCAAGGCAGTTGAGGATGAAGCTTATTTCAGGGAGACGCTTGCGAAAGTAATTGCGACAAGAGAGCGCTGCAAAGCCGAATTGGCAAAGCTGGGCTTTGCCTGCACAGACTCAAAGACGAATTTTATTTTTGCGTCGCATAAACGGATTCCGGCCAAGGAGCTGTTTACTTATCTGAGAACAAAGCAGATTTATGTCCGCTATTTTGAGAAGCCACGGATTGACAACTGTCTTCGCATTACGGTCGGCACAAATGAGCAGATGGATGCGCTGTTAAAGGAGCTTCGTCTTTTTATTGCAGGCTGACGGAGATACAGGATGATGGAAGCCTATACCGGCTTTGCCGGAGTCTACGACCGCTTTATGGATAATGTTCCCTATGAGGAATGGTGCGGTTATGTGACGGAATTATTAAGAGAAAATAAAATAACAGATGGTTTATTACTTGATCTGGGCTGTGGCACCGGCACGCTGACCGAGTTATTATCGGTTGCGGGATATAATATGATCGGCATCGACAGCTCGCCGGACATGCTTTCGATCGCAATGGAAAAGCGCGTTGCCTCCGGCAGTGATATTCTGTATTTGCTGCAGGATATGCGTGAATTTGAACTGTACGGAACGGTGAGAGCAGTCGTCAGTATTTGCGACAGTATGAACTATATAACGGAGGCCGCGGATTTACTCACGGTCTTTCGGCTTGTGGAAAATTACTTGGATCACGATGGTATTTTTGTTTTTGATTTGAACACAATCTATAAATACCGGGAGCTGCTTGCCGGAAATGTATTTGCAGAAAATCGTGAGGAATGCAGCTTTATTTGGGAAAATGACTTTGACGAGCAGGAGATGTTGAATGAATATGCCCTGACGCTGTTTATCAGAGAGGGTGATACTTACCGTAAGTATGAAGAGGTGCATGATCAGCGCGCTTACGCGCTTGAAGAGGTGCAGGAGCTGCTTGTGCAGTCGGGACTGAAACCGCTGGTCGTTTATGATGCGTTTACCCATGAACCGGTGAGGGAAGACAGCGAACGAGTTTATATCATTGCCAAAAAGGACAGAGCATAAAATGACTGAAAATAAAATGACGGAAAATAAGATAACAGAAAATAAAATAACGGGCGTTACAAAAAATCACGAAACGGAAATACGAGAAAAGGATTATATTGTACGCGCCATAGCCGGAAACGGGACAATCCGTGCGTTTGCTGCTACGACACGTCAAATTGCGGAGACCGCGAGGGTATCCCACCATACGAGTCCGGTTGTAACGGCAGCGCTTGGAAGGCTGTTGACGGCGGGGGCGATGATGGGAACGATGCTGAAGGGCGAAAAAGATTTGCTGACGCTGCAGCTTAGGGGCAGCGGTCCGATGAAGGGATTGACGGTAACTGCTGATTCGCAGGCAAATGTAAAAGGGTATGCGCTTGTACCCGATGTGCGTATTCCGGCGAATGCGAAGGGAAAGCTTGATGTGTCCGGCGCGCTCGGCGACGGGTTTTTAAGCGTCATAAAAGACATGGGAATGAAGGATCCTTATGTGGGACAGACAGCACTGCAGACCGGTGAAATCGCGGAGGATCTGACCTATTATTTTGCTACGTCCGAGCAGGTGCCATCTGCGGTTGGACTTGGCGTTTTGATGAACCGGGACAATACGGTTCGCAGATCGGGCGGATTTATGATTCAATTGATGCCGTTCGCGGAGGATCGTCTGATTACAGAGCTGGAGGAGAAGCTTTCTAAGGCTCCGTCCGTGACGACACTGCTTGATGAGGGCAGATCACCGGAGGCGCTTTTGGAATATCTGCTCGGTGAATTTGGTGTGGAAATTCTGGATACAGTCCCGACAAAATTTCATTGTAACTGCGATAAGAAGCGCGTGGAAAAGGTGCTTCTCAGTGTTGGGAAAAAGGAAATGAACGAGATGATTCGGGAGGGGAAGCCGATTGAGGTGAAATGTCATTTTTGCGGCAGTACTTATGAATTTAGTTTGGAGGAATTAAAGGTGTTGTTGAAGCAGGGGTCAAAATAGCTTTTAACCCCGACATCATAATAAAGGAAAGGCGGCAAAACGATATGCAGGACGGATTTATAAAAACAGCGGCGGTTACGCCATGCTGCAGAGTAGCGGACGTGGAACATAACAGCGGCGAAATTAAGCGTTTGATGAGGGAAGCAGCGGAATATGGCGCGAAGGTCATTGTGTTCCCTGAGCTATGTCTGACGGGATATACCTGTCAGGACTTGTTTTTGCAGCCGCTGCTGTTGCAATCGGCCAAAGAAGCCCTGAAAAAGTTGATTCAGGCATCTGCGGGTATGGATGCGCTTGTGTTCGTCGGACTTCCCCTTGAGAAGGACGGAAAGCTTTATAATGTAGCTGCGGCCTTTCAGGACGGAAGACTGCTTGCGTTGATTCCGAAGAGAAACATTCCGAGCTATTCCGAATTTTATGAAACACGGCATTTTACGGCGGGCGCTCCATTTGTTGAGCCTTTTTTATTTGAGGATGTTTTAGTACCGTTTGGACAAAATATTCTGTTTTGCTCAGATGAAGTGGAGGGTTTGCAGATTGCGGCAGAAATTTGTGAAGATTTGTGGGTGCCGCATTCGCCAAGCACTTCCCATGCCCTTGGCGGTGCCAACCTGATTGTCAATTTATCGGCGAGCAATGAGGTGATCGGCAAGGATGCGTATCGCAGAATGCTTGTAATGTCCGCTTCTGCCAGACTTGCCTGCGGGTACGTTTATGCAGATGCCGGAGATGGGGAATCGACGCAGGATCTTGTGTTTTCCGGTCATAATCTGATTGCGGAGAACGGTGTGCTGCTGGGAGAAACATCCTGCTTTGAAAATAGGACGCTTTACTGTGATATTGATATTGCCAGACTTCGGGCAGAACGGCGCCGGATGAACACATTTGGACAGATTGATTCTGCATACAGAAAAGTAACAGTTGTTTTTAATAAAGAGTGCTGCAGACTGGACAGGAGATTTGCCTCCAGACCATTTATTCCGTCGGATGACGCGGAGAAAGAAGAACGATGCGAGCAGATCCTCACCATGCAGTCTGCCGGATTGCAGAAGCGCCTTATCCATACGGGGAGCCGTGCCGCAGTTATTGGTATTTCAGGGGGTCTGGATTCTGCGCTTGCTTTGCTTGTGACAGTAAGAGCCTTTGATTTGCTTCAGAAGCCGAGAACAGATATTATTGCAGTGACAATGCCATGCTTTGGAACGACGGATCGCACTTACCAAAACGCATGTGAGCTGACAAAACGATTGGGGGCTTCTTTACGTGAAATATCGATTACGGATGCGGTCAGACAGCATTTTACAGATATTGGACAGGAAGAAAGCAATCATAATGTTGTCTATGAAAATGCGCAGGCGCGCGAGCGGACGCAGGTTTTGATGGACATTGCCAATCAATCGGATGGTCTTGTGATCGGTACGGGGGACATGTCGGAGCTGGCACTTGGATGGGCAACCTATAACGGTGACCATATGTCGATGTATGGCGTGAATGCAGGCGTTCCCAAGACGCTGGTTCAGCACCTCGTCGCTCACTATGCGAAGACGTGTAAAGAAGAAGCGTTTGCAGCTACCCTTAAGGATGTGTTGCACACACCGGTGAGCCCAGAGTTGTTGCCTCCACAGAATGGGACCATTTCTCAACGGACGGAAGATTTGGTAGGACCTTATGAGCTGCATGATTTCTTCTTATATTATGTGCTTCGGTTTGGCTATGAGCCAAAAAAAATATACCGCATCGCAAAGCAGGCGTTTGCCGGCGAATACGAGGCGGACGTCATACTCAAGTGGGAAAAGGTATTTTACAGGAGGTTCTTTTCGCAGCAATTTAAGCGCTCCTGCCTGCCGGACGGGCCAAAGATTGGTTCTGTCGCGGTTTCGCCGCGCGGCGACCTGCGCATGCCGTCCGATGCTGTCGGAAAGCTCTGGCTGGAGCAGCTTGCGCAGTTTGGCTGAAGGCCGCGTGCCTGTCTATTCGAGGAGCTCAACTTCTCCGGTAATGGTGCCTAAGTTTTCCCCTGCGACGACTGCTTTGTCGAGCGCTTTGTTGATGGCTTCGATCAGGACGAGCGAGGTGTATTTGTTATCGTCGGAGTAGGAGATTCCCTCCAACGATTGATTTTTATAAATCTGAGCTGTGATTTCCTCAAAGGAAGGCTTGATTAACGGGTACATTACAGAAACCGCCTCATTTAAGTTGACGATTGCGATGGAATTGATGTTGTTTTTATCTACGGCAATTTCAATATCTATGACGGAATTATTTAGCACGATCGATGAAGTATAAACACCGGGTATGTATCGGGAGCCGGTTTCGGTCGTGACTTTATTTTTAATGCTTTTCTTCTCGGCTGTTTTTCTGGGAGAGAACATGAAAAATAGCAGTAATATCAACAAAATGCCAAGGACGGCGAATATCGCCGTATAAATGACTTCCTTTGAATGCAGGACGAGGATTTTTGTTTTGGAGCTCAAGGCGGGACCTCCGTCGGATACGTTTTTTATAGTTTATTAATTGGGTTTTGAATATATGCCTGTTAAATCTTAAAACATAAGAATTGTTGACAAGGAAAGTAAGTGTTGGGTTTAATATAATTAAGAAAAGAAGAGGAGATGCCGCATGAAAAAAAAATCGAAAGAAGAAGTGATGAAACTGGTGGAGGAAGAGGACGTGGAATTTATCCGACTGCAGTTTACGGACATATTCGGCAATCTGAAAAATGTTGCAGTTACTGCGAGTCAGCTGAAAAAAACGTTGGATAATCAGGTGATGTTTGACGGTTCCTCGATCGAGGGATTTGTGAGAATTGAGGAGTCAGACATGTATCTGCACCCGGATATGGATACGGTGGCTATTTTTCCGTGGCGACCGCAGCAGGGTAAGGTCGCGAGATTTATCTGCGACGTATACCGTCCGGACGGAACCGCTTTTGAAGGGGATCCGAGATATATTTTAAAGAAAGAAACGCAAAAGGCAGAGGCGCTCGGCTATACGTTTGACGTTGGCCCGGAGTGTGAGTTTTTTTTGTTTCATACGGATGAAAACGGTCTGCCTACGACGCTGACCCATGAGAAAGCGAGCTATTTTGATTTGGGACCTGTGGATCTTGGAGAAAATGCGAGGCGTGATATGGTTATGATGCTCGAGGAAATGGGCTTTGAAGTGGAGGCCTCCCATCATGAGGTGGCGCCCGCCCAGCATGAGATTGATTTTAAATATGACGAAGCGCTTGTGACGGCCGATAATATCATGACCTTTAAGCTCACGGTGAAAACAATCGCAAAGCGTCACGGGCTGCATGCGACATTCATGCCCAAGCCGAAGTTTGGTATCAATGGCTCGGGGATGCATACAAATATGTCATTAAAGCGGAATGGAACAAATATTTTTTATGATCCGGATGATAAGCTGCAGCTCAGCAAAGAGGCATATTATTTTATCGGCGGCCTTATGAAGCATATGAAGGGAATGGCAGCAATCACAAATCCGCTTGTGAACTCCTACAAGCGCTTGATCGCAGGCTACGAAGCGCCGGTTTATATTGCATGGAGCGCGACAAACAGAAGCCCGCTGATTCGTATTCCGGCGACGCGGGGAGAGGGAACGCGTGTGGAGTTGAGATGTCCGGATCCGTCCTGCAACCCATATCTGGCTTTGGCCGTTTGCCTTGCGGCTGGAATCGACGGCATTCAGAACCGGATAGAGCCGCCCAAGAGTGTAGATGCGAATATTTTCGAGATGACTGAGGAGGAACGCTCCTTTTATAATATTGAAGCGCTGCCTGCAACACTGATCGAAGCGGTGGAGGAGATGGAAAAGGATCCGTTTATCAGGGAGGTGCTCGGCGACCATGTATTTGATAAATATGTGGAAGCAAAGAGAAAAGAATGGGATGCATATCGAACCCAGGTCACCCAGTGGGAGCTGGATGAATATTTATATAAGATTTAAGCGCATAGCTTTCAGGAAGAATCATAAATAAAGGAGGGGTGCGCTTGGTAAGTGTAATTGTAGTATTTCCAAAGCAGGAGGATGCGATGAACATTCGCAGGCTGCTTATGCAGAACGGCATTGATGTCGCCGGCGTTTGCACGACAGGCGCACAGGCGATTTATCACATAGATGAGTTGGACTGCGGAGTTGTTGTCTGCGGATACAAATTTTCTGATATGATGTATTCCGATTTACATGATTGCTTACCCCAAAACTTTGAGATGTTGTTAGTTGCATCACAGCAATTTCGGAATGAATGTATTGATAATGAAATTATATACGCAGCTGTACCAATTGAGATACGTGAGTTGGTAAGCACGCTGGGAATGATGCTGCAAACGCTTTCGCGCCGGATGAGCAAACAGAAAAAGCTTTCCTCCCTGCGCAGTCAAAAGGATAAAGAGGTAATTCTTGAGGCAAAGGCACTTTTGATGGAGCGCAACAACATGACCGAAGAGGAAGCACACCGGTATATACAGAAAAGCAGCATGGATACGGGGACAAATATGGTAGAAACAGCGTATATGTTCTTGACGCTGATGAGGTGAGAATATGAAATTTGTAAAAATGCATGGAATCGGAAATGATTATGTTTATGTAAATTGTTTTGAGGAAACGGTAGAAAACAAAAGCGAAGTGGCAAAATATGTGAGCGACAGGCACTTTGGGGTCGGATCGGACGGGGCAATCTTTATCAATCCGTCCGAGGAGGCGGACTGCGAGATGGAAATGTATAATGCGGACGGCTCGCGTTCGGAGATGTGCGGCAACGGCATTCGATGCGTGGCAAAATTTGTATATGATTACGGAATCGTGGATCAGACGGAGCTTTCTATCATTTCGGTGGGAAAGGTGAAAGATCTGACACTGTCTGTGAAAAAAGAGGAACCAAATTCCTTGACGGGATGCCTTTACGGGAAGCGTGCCGACGGAATGGTTGTAGATACGGTAATGGTAGATATGGGAGAGCCGGAGCTGGTTCCCGCGAACATTCCTGTGAAGCTTCCGGATCAGTCGATCGACCGGTGTGTTTTAGAAGATATCGGGGTGGACGGGAAAAATTATCACATGACATGTGTATCGATGGGAAATCCGCATGCGGTTGTGTTTGTCAAGGATGTGGAGCATTTTCCAGTGGCACAGGTGGGGCCGGGCTTTGAGTATCATGAATATTTTCCGAAGCGCGTGAATGTAGAGTTTGTCAAAGTACTTGACAGAAAGACCGTACAGATGCGCGTCTGGGAGCGAGGGTCGGGTGAAACACTCGCCTGCGGGACAGGCGCGTGTGCGACGGCGGTGGCCTGCGTCCTGACCGGTCAGACGGAGGAGGAAGTGACAGTCAGGCTTTTGGGCGGTGACTTAAATATCCGATGGGACAGAGAGCAGAACCGGGTATTTATGACAGGAAGCGCGACGACCGTATTTGAGGGCGAGCTATAGGACGAACAAAATATAGTCGCAAAATGAATTTGCCTGTTAATATTTTTGTTATTCATCCGATATATGTTATAGAATCTTAAATGCGGACATGGAAGTTCTGCATCTATCAGAACGCTGAGTGGTCGTTTGCTAAACCCAGAAAGGGGCTGGCAGATGACCGGATGAGTTCGTGAGTGGAAGGATCCGCTCTATATTCTAAGTGCAATCGCAGTACCAGAGAAGTGTCCGATCGATTGTTTTCCAACTACTGAAAAGAACAGCAGTGAGCAGTGGTGTGTGCGGCCATTTGGCAGCACAAGGTTAGTTTTTTGTACCCCAAAGACGGGGTGGATTTGTAAACGCACAGGTGGCAGAAGGGAAGGAACGGTATGAAGATCAGCGCGAGCAGTATTTCGATGGAAAGTGAAAGAAGTTATAAAAAGACCTCATATAGTATGAGCAGCAGTAAGACGGCAGTCGTTATGGGAACAGGCATACTTTCAGGAGCGGGAAGTGGCAATAATCGGATCAGGGGAGATAATGGAGCTGTCATTACCTTATCGGAGGAGGCACAGGAAAAATTAAGGGCTTTACAGAAGGAGGCTCGTCAGAAAAAGCTGGAGGAAAAGGAAAATAATCAGGGGCTGCAGCAGCTTGGCATGAGTAAAACGCAGACTGCTAAAGTGCAGACAAAAGAAGAGGCCGTTATCAGCATAATTAAAAAAATTATTGAAATGATGAAGGCGATCAGAGAGGGCAAACGTCCCGACTTTATGAAGCTCGACCAAGAAAGCGCACAGAGTAGTGTAAATATAGATTTTATGCAGGGCGGCAGCTCAGCGAATGTGCCCATGGGCGGAATTGCAGGCGTTTGGGCGAAGCAGACCGTCAGCTCTAGTTTTGTGGCGGAAGAGGAAAGTACGGCTTTTACGAGTCAGGGAATTGTAAAGACGGCAGACGGCAGGGAAATTAGCTTTGGCATCAGCGTGGAAATGTCCCGGAGTTATATGGAAAAGCATGATTATCTAAAGCAAGAGATCGGCTATGTTTTTACGGACCCGCTCGTCATCAATATGGATGTGGATACGGCCGGCGTCAGCGATCAGAAGTTTTATTTTGATTTGGATGTAAACGGAGAGGAAGAGCAGATTTCATTTTTGGGCGAGGGGAGCGGATTTTTGGCGCTCGATAAGAACGGTGATGGAAAAATTAACGACGGCAATGAGCTGTTTGGCACGAAATCCGGTGACGGCTTCAAAGATTTAGAAGAATATGACAAGGACAAAAACGGCTGGATCGATGAAAATGATGAAATTTTTAATAAACTGAAAATCTGGACAAAAGATGAAAACGGTAATGATAAGCTGATTGATTTGAAGACAGCGGGCGTCGGTGCGTTATATTTGGGCAAAGTATCGACGGAATTTTCCTTGAATCAGGCAGAAAATAATCAGACGAATGCGGTCATCAGAAGCACAGGCATCTATTTAAAGGAAAACGGTGAAGCCGGTACACTGCAGCATATAGACTTAGCTGTATAATATCCATTATTCATTCCAAAACGAATCCCCGGTGTCAAAACCGGGGATTTGCTTTATGCCATAAACAGCTTAAACCATAAGATTCTTAAACCATAAATAACAGCTCTCCGTACTGTGGGAACGGCCATACCGCTTCGGCAGTGTTAACCTCCATTTCATCACAGGATTTGCGAAGCGCCTCCATAGCCGGAAGAATCCTATCCTTATAATAGGAGGCATGCTCCAGTTCACCGGACACCTTGGAAGCGTCCGCAAGAACGGATGCAAGTGTACCAACCTGATCGTAAGCGGCATCCTCCAGAGCAGAAAGCTTTTCAATCAGGCTCAGCTCCATCCGACAGGAAAGGGACAGGCTCAAGCTCTGTTTTGCCGTCGCCGTAGATACCAGACGAGAGAGATACGTATTGACCGCCGGAAGAATCTGCTTCTTTGCCATGTCGACCATCGTCAGTCCTTCGATATTCAGCGCCTTGCTGTACGTCTCAAGCAAAATTTTATATCGCGAATGCATTTCCGCCTGGGTATAAATATGATGATCCGTAAATAGTTTAATATTCTTTTCAGCGAGGAAGGTAGGAAGTGCATCCACAGTCGTTCTTAAATTGAGGAGACCACGTCTTTCTGCTTCTTCTTTCCAGGCATCGGAATAACCGTCACCGTTAAAAATGATGCGCTTATGCTCCTTAATCGTCCGTTTGATCAGATCGTTCAACGCGTTTGTGAAATCGGTCACGCCCTCCAACTCATCCGCAAACTGCTTCAGCGCCTCCGCAACGATCGTGTTCAACACGATATTTGGTTCGGAAATAGATAGCGCGGAGCCGAGGCTGCGGAATTCGAATTTATTGCCGGTAAACGCAAACGGAGAGGTTCTGTTCCTGTCGGTTGAATCCTTTGCAAAGGAAGGAAGCACATGAACGCCAATTTCCATTCTGGAGGCGCCGCAGCCGTTATAGGATGTTCCACTTTCGATGGAATCCAGGATCGCACCTAAATCGTCGCCGATAAACATCGAAATGATTGCAGGAGGCGCTTCGTTTGCGCCAAGACGGTGATCATTACCGGCAGATGCAATGGAAACCCGCATGAGATCCTGATACTCATCGACGGCTTTGATGACCGCTGCTAAAAACAATAAAAACTGTGCATTTTCATGTGGAGACTTTCCGGGCTCCAACAGGTTGGTGCCGGTATCGGTACAAAGCGACCAGTTGTTATGCTTGCCGCTTCCATTTAAACCGGCAAACGGCTTCTCGTGAAGCAGGCATATAAGGCCGTGGCGTCTCGCTACATTCTTCATGATTTCCATCGTCAATTGGTTATGGTCAGTTGAAATGTTTGTCGTCGTAAAAATTGGAGCCAGCTCATGCTGTGCGGGAGAAACCTCATTGTGCTCTGTTTTG
>CAZBRY010000004.1:0-4911 GCA_964494285.1 uncultured Lachnospiraceae bacterium | reverse complement strand
TTCCAAAGCTCCTCATTAAGTTCCTTCATAAAAGCGGAAATCCTTGGCTTAATGGCGCCAAAATAATGATCCTCCATTTCCTGACCTTTGGGAGCCATCGCGCCAAAAAGCGTGCGTCCGCAATAAATCAGATCTTTTCTCTGCTCATAAAGCTTCTGATCCACAAGAAAATATTCCTGCTCTGCGCCGACCGTCGTGATAACCCTTTTTGTCTCGGAGTTGCCGAACAGCCGCAATACCCGGATCGCCTGATCGCCGATTGCTTCCATCGAACGCAGGAGCGGCGTCTTTTTATCAAGGGCTTCTCCGCCGTACGAACAGAACGCTGTCGGAATACAGAGGACACCGTCCTTTACAAATGCGTAGGAGGTAGGGTCCCATGCGGTATAGCCTCTTGCCTCAAAGGTAGCCCGCAGACCGCCGGAAGGAAAGCTCGATGCGTCCGGTTCCCCCTTAATTAATTCCTTTCCCGAGAATTCCATGATAATGCGGCCATCATTCTGCGGGGAAATAAAGCTGTCGTGTTTTTCGGCAGTAATGCCGGTCATCGGCTGGAACCAATGCGTGTAATGCGTCGCGCCCTTTTCGATCGCCCAATCCTTCATGGCGATTGCGACAACGTTTGCCACGGTGATATCCAAATCTTTTCCGTCCTCGATTGTCTTGCGGAGGGATTTGTAAATATCCTTTGGCAGTTTGTCTCTCATGATGGCATCGTTAAATACCATACTTCCAAAAATCTCGGGAATTGTGCTTTTCATAATATGCCTCTCCTCTACATCCATTTTGTTTGAAATGCGCATGAACGCCCAAAATAGAAAAAGCGCCGTGAGGTTTCACTCATAGCGCCTTTGCTTTTCATGAACGCATTATAACCTTTTAAAAAAGCACTTGTCAATACTTTTTTAAAAAAAAATAAAATTTTCAAATAAATTCAGATTGCAATCTCATTATAATAGGTAGGAAGATTTTCGTAAAGAAGTATTTTGTCGAAAGAGGAGCAAATATGATTGAGGAGTACAGCCTGCTGAGTCCTTATACGGAACTGAACACGGACATTATCGATAGGAATCATCTGCGCTAAAGAGTAGACTGTTGAATTCACTCTTGCATTTTCACTCGAGATACGATACAATGACTTTACAGATAACACTCCTATCGTAGTAGCATAGGAGGACCATTGAATAAACCATTTCAGGATTTAGATTTAAAGAATTCATTTCTCTTTTCGGCTGCGTTGGCCGATGAGGAAACCTGCCGGCTTGTGCTGGAGATCATCATGGGACAGAAGCTGCCAAGGATGAGGGTTCACACAGAGCACGCGATCCTACTCAACTCGGATTTTCGAAGTGTACGGTTTGATATTTACGCGGACGATGAACCATCTCAGATTCAGGATGAATCGGTGGAGAGGCTTCACAAAAGAGTAACGGCGCTAAAGCGGCGCAGGGAACTGGAGGCGAGTTATATGACATTTGAAGAACTGCTGAAGGATGAAAAGGATGCCGGTCTCGCGGAAGGTCGCGAAGAAGGTCGCGAAGAAGGCAGGAAGGCTGGTATTGAGCTGAAACTTATGGAGTTGATTCGTAAGAAGCTAGCCAAGGGACAGTCTGCCGTGCAGATCGCGGAAGACCTATTAGAAGAGCCATCCTATATTTCAGAGCTGATCAAGAAAATGAAGGAAGCGGAAACAAACATGTAATTGTATGGTGCAAGCCATACATCTATGCGTCTTCTATGAAGACGCACCTATGGATGAGTAATCATCCGTCGAAATCAAATCACAACGATACCATCAACGTCATTATTGAAATCTATATGGGAGTGTTTATCTGCTTTTCATGAAATGTGATCAAAATCCCCGTTAAAGTTTATAGTTACCCCAAAGGTGTTCGCCACTGTGGTGTCATCGCTTTCTCATAGGTTCCCCTAAGTTTTGGTCTGCTCTGACAAATACTGCAAAAGCAAGGAATGCTGGCCGGTACTGTGAAGGATTGATAGAGGGGAAAAACTATGGTAAAATCAAATGAAAGGTATCAAGCGAATGCCATTATTAATGAAAAAGCATTCATAGATAAATATCAGGTAAACAAAACACCGGTTAGAGAAGCAATTGAGAAAAAATTCAGCTTGTTAAGAATATTCTTATTTATAATATAGAATTAATGAAAAATAAAATGTTATAGTCCAAAGGGAACGGGGAGGATTTTAACGATGGCATTGCAGTTGTGGATGGGGAATTCAGGAAGCGGAAAATCATATCGGCTTTATCAGCATGTGATTAGGGAGGCACAAAAGCATCCGGAGCGGACCTATCTTGTCATCGTGCCGGAGCAGTTTACGCTGCAGACGCAGCAGGATCTTGTTTTGATGCATCCGAAGCGTGGCATTATGAATATTGATGTTTTGAGCTTTGCGCGCCTTGCCTATCGCGTGTTTGAAGAGGTGGGATTTGCCAACGCGTCCGGCATTCTGATTGATGATATGGGGAAAAGCTTGATTCTGCGCCATCTTGCCGGACAGTATGAGGATCAGCTTCCGGTGCTGGGCAATAACTTAAAAAAGCTTGGTTATATCAATGAGGTAAAATCCGTGATTTCGGAATTTATGCAGTATGGAATCGGAAGCCGGGAGCTTACACTGTTAGAAGAAAAGACTTCTGCATCAGGCAAGACCATGCTGAATCGTAAATTAAAAGATATTCAAGTATTATATCGCGCTTTCCTGAGCTATACGGATCAAAAATATACGACGAGTGAGGAGCTGCTGGAACGAGTGAGCAGCATTTTGCCGGACTCCGTAAAAATTAAAAAGAGTGTTCTTGTTTTTGATGGGTTTACAGGATTTACGCCGGTTCAATACAAGTTGATTGCCGCACTGCTGCAAAATTGCGTGGATGTCTACGTTACGGTGCTACTTGATACGATACGAAAGGAGCGCTCCTGTGAATTAAAAGGAAAATATGAAATAGAAGGAGAACAGGAGTTATTTTACCTGAGTAAAAAGACGATACGAGAGCTGAAAAGGCTTGCCGAATCGTTAAATATAGAAAAGAGACCGGATTATGTCATAGAGGATCCGGTGCCGGCGAGGTACCGTTTTTTAGGGGGCGGATACGAACAAATCGGGGCGACTGATTCGGTCAACACCGAGATGATGATTCGACCGGATGCGATACCGTTTGATGATAATAAAATAACAGATGCAATACAAATTTTCACCGGAGTTGATCCGGAGGAAGAAATGAAAAGTGTGGCAATCAAAATACAGGAGCTGATACGCAGGCAGGGCTATCGTTATCGGGATATTGCCGTTGTTACAGGGGATATTGATACGTATATGCATTGCGCACAGCGGGTATTCAAGCAATATGAGATTCCTTATTTTATGGACAAGACGCAGCCGATTTTATTGAATCCATTGATTGAATATTTGCGTGCGATCATTTCCGTTTTGGCGGACGATTATTCCTATGAGGGGATGTTCCGGTATTTAAAGTCCTCTTTGACGGATTTTGATAAAGCGGAGATTGACCGTCTTGAAAACTATGTACTTGCGTGCGGCATCAAAGGAAGCAGGCAATGGAAACGGCGCTTTATCAGAAAGGCTGCTTCTATGCAAACGGAGGATCTGCTCGCTCTCGATTTGATGCGGGATAAAATAACGGCTGATTTTGAAATATTTGATACAGAGGGCACGACGGTTCGCTCGTATGCGGACGCTCTTTATCGCTTTCTGATACGTGCAAAAATGCAGGAAAAGCTGGCCGCCTATGAGACAGGGTTAAAGGAGTGCGGTGATTTTGCACGGGCAAAGGAATTTGCGCAGGTTTATAAGCAGGTCATGGATTTGTTGGATAAGCTTGTGGAGCTTCTGGGTGAGGAAGAAATGACGATTGGGGAATTTGGCGCGCTTTTGGATGCGGGTTTTGATGAGATTCGGATTGGTGTAATTCCGGCAGGAACGGATTACGTGCAGGTGGGCGACATTACCCGAACAAGGCTTCGCAAAATCAAAGCGCTGTTTTTTGTCGGTGTGAACGACGGCATTATTCCGATGAGCAGCGGAACGGGCGGTATTATTTCGGACATGGATCGGGAGTTTCTGATGGACTTAGACGAAGGGATTGAGCTGGCTCCGTCCGCGCGCATGCAGGCGTATACGCAGCGTCTTTACCTATATATGGTGATGACAAAGCCGGAAGAGAAGCTCATCCTTTCCTATGCGAAGCTGTCCGAAGACGGGAAATCAATTCGCCCCTCCTATTTGATCCAAACGGTTCGCAGTCTGTTTCCGGCTCTGCCGGCACAGCAAACAGAAGAAACGCTGCTGTCGCGGATATGGAATGAAAAGGCTGGAGTTGTTTGAGTGGTATGCGGGAAATCCCGATTACGCAAAACGACTGCGCAGTCTGCTTGACTCGGCGTTTTCCATGGGGGTTTACCGGCGACGGGACGCGATCGGCAGGGCTGTTGCCGAGGTGCTGTACGGAAAGGCGCTGACAGGCAGTGTGACAAGGCTTGAAAGCTATGCGAGATGCGCGTATCAGCATTTTCTCACTTATGGACTCAGCCTGAAGGAACGGGAACTGTTCAGCTTCGAAGCAAAGGACATGGGCATGGTGTTTCATGATGCATTACAGGCTTATGCCGGTTTGCTCGAAGAGAGCGGTGACACCTGGTTTACGATTTCAGAAGAGAAATCCGCGCAGTTAATCGATGAAGCAGTTTCCAGATGTATTGCGGCGGGCGATTATGCGGCGGTTTACAGCTCTTTTCGCACAACCTATATGGTGGAGCGCATGAAGCGCATCACGGCGAGAACAGTCGCTGTGCTGACTTCCCAGATCAAAAAGGGCAGCTTTCTGCCGGAGAGCTTCGAGCTGGCATTTTCTTCGGAAAATGACTACCG
>CAZBRY010000003.1:26777-28532 GCA_964494285.1 uncultured Lachnospiraceae bacterium | reverse complement strand
TTAGTAATAAGATATAACAGTTATTAAATGCTATGGAATAGGTCATAGCTGAATTAGAAGTTGTAGATTCCTTATTAATCAACCGATAAACAGAAGCATTTTCAGTAAAATAAAATGTTTTTATCTGCAGTATGGCAAAGCCAATGAGAATGAGCAAGAAAGCCGCAGCATATCCCACAAAAAGTAAGATATTTTTTTTGATTCTCATAGAAACTCCTCCGCTTTTGAAAACGTGCAAATAAATGCACGAATAGAACTTAATCGATTAAGCTAATTTAACAAAAGAAAGTGATAAAGAGATATCACTGGCAAAGCTACTATAACATTTACTTTATTTTTTTGCAATACTAATTTATATAATTGTAAAACAATATAAAGAAGGTGCTTGACAAAACGGCAAATGCGTGTTATTATACAAATCATACAAATCATACAAATATAACAGTTGAAACGGGGGAGAGAGATGAGGAAACACGATTTGGATAATATTCGGTGGTCGGTTGTGTTTTTAGTTGTTATTTATCATGTTTGTTACAATTATAACAGCTCGGGTGTTATCAAAAACGTGGATTCAAAAGGAATACCACAGGCGGATGTGCTCCTGTCCTTTTTATATCCATGGTTTATGGCACTTTTATTTTTAGTGGCAGGCATCAGCGCGCGATATGCGCTCCTCGTTCGTACAAAAAAAGAATTTATGAAGGAACGGGCGCTAAAATTACTGATTCCTTCTGTCAGCGTCATATTTCTGCTTGGCTGGTCAAGCAGCTGGGTCACTGCACAGTATGTCGATATGTTTGGCGGATATGCCATGCCGCTTGTATTAAAATACCTGATTTATGCACTGGTTGGAATTGGTCCCCTATGGTTTTTACATGAATTATTTTTGGCATCGGCAATTCTTGTACTGCTGCTTGGTATCGACAAAAAGGGATATCTTGTAAGGATTGGCGAAAGAGTAAACCTTTGGGCTGCTTTTCTTTTATTCTTTACCGTCTGGGGCGCTTCCCAAATCTGTAATGCTCCCTTGATCACGGTGTATAGAGGTGTTTATGTGTGGGTGTTCCTTCTCGGATATTATGTATTTTTCAATGAAGACTTATATGAAGAATTGAGGAAGGTGCATTGGCCGTTGCTGCTTGTTACCATTTTGACCGGAATAGTCTATGCAGCTATCAACTATGGGAAAAATTATGCCGAGCCCGAAAATCTAAAAACATTTTTCACGAACGTTTATGCCTGGCTTGGAATTCTGACGATGCTTTCCTGCTATCGGCAGTGGTTTGCCTTTGAAACGCCCTTCACGAGGTATATGAGTAAAAAAAGCTATTCCATTTATGTGCTGCATGGACCTATCATGGTGCTGATTGTGTATGTTTTAACCGAATATGCTCATTTCCCAGCCGCATGGAATTACATGCTTACACTGATCGGAACGTTTGTGGCGGTTTATCTGCTAGACGCTGTCATACAAAAAGTGCCGTTTTTGCGTTTTCTTGTACTGGGACAGCGCACCTGATTCTAGTTGACTTTCTTCCCCAAAAAAAATATAATAGACGCAGGCAATTGGATGTGCGATTGACGGGAAGGGTGGACATAGAATGGCAATTGATTTATTTTCGATAGGAAGATTTACGGTACATGGCTATGGCTTGATGATAGGATTGGGCTTTCTGCTTGCGGTGCTCGTAGGCTGTTATCGCGCAAAGCGTTATGGACTCAGCGATGATGAGCTGATGAACCTCGCAATCTTTG
>CAZBRY010000003.1:17725-26767 GCA_964494285.1 uncultured Lachnospiraceae bacterium | reverse complement strand
CTTTGTTTTGATATTCGGCTTTTTAGGTGGAAAGCTGATGTTTGTTATTGTAGAATTCAAATCGTTTCTTCAGGAGCCGCTTGCAGTACTTGGTTCAGAGGGATTTGTTGTGTATGGCGGCATCATCACGGGAATTCTCACAATTTACGTTTACTGCAAATTTAAAAAATTATCATTTTTGAGTTATTTTGATGTGCTGGCTCCTTCGGTTGCATTGAATCAGGCACTTGGAAGAGTTGGTTGCTTTTTGGCGGGCTGTTGCTATGGAAGGGAGACGAATTGTGCAATCGGTGTCGTATTTCCGGAAGGGGCACTTGCACCTGCCGGTGTTGCACTGATTCCGACACAGCTTTTTTCGGCGGGCGGGAATCTGTTGCTTGCAATCGGTCTGATCATCTATGCGAGACGCGCCAAATACCGTGGCAATGTTTCGGCACTTTATTTGTTTTTTTACAGTATAGGCAGATTTATTATTGAAATATTTAGAAATGACGAACGAGGAGCGGTAGGAGCACTTTCCACCTCGCAGTTTATTTCGATCTTTATCTTTGCATTTGCTATTGCATTTTTCCTTTACAATCAAAAGAAAGGCATTCCGGCTGAAAAATATACAAATCCCCCGCGTGGGCGTGAGATGTGATAGGGGCATTCTATCAACTAGAAGGAATTGAGCGACATATATTGGTGGACTGAGGACTTTTTAGAAGAATTTTTAGGAAAGTCCTCTTTTATCTTGACAAAAGCGACACTGGTGTCGCATAATAAAAAGAGACACACGTGTCGCATGGGAACAGAAAGAAAATAGAAGGAAAGATAAATGGGAGAAAAGGGAAGCCGTACGAAGGAAATAATAAAAAAGGCTGCCTATCGCTTGTTTGCGGATCAGGGCTTCAAAGAAGTGACGATGAAGGATATTTGTGAAAAAACAGGGCTGAGCAGGGGCGGTTTGTACCGGCATTACAATAGCAAGGCTGTAATTTTTGAGGAGCTGTTCAGGGATATGTCCGATAACCGCATCGATGAGTTTGAAAGGCAGATGCAGGCCGGGATACCTGCAAGGGTCATTTTGGAGGAAACGCTTTCCCTTTTAAGGGAGGAGATCAAGGATGCCCACAATTCGCTCAGTCTTGCGATCTACGAATATTCCAATGCGGTTAGCAGCCGTCTTTTTACGGAGCTGAATGAAGCCGGCGTCGCGAAGTGGCGGAATTTTCTCGCCTATGGGATCAATCGGGGAGAATTCAAGAAAGTCGATATCGCACAGGCGGTTGACATGATCCTTTATTCCTATCAGGGAGTGCGAATGTGGAGCCGCGTGATCCCACTGAAAGAGGAGACGGCGGATCATGTGATTGACGCGATAACAGAGATGTTGATGGGAGGGAGCTTATGAAGAATAAAATTTTGTATCAAAATGGGAAGGAAGCGCAAATACAGGCGGGAGGTAATGGAAATGGAGTTTACTATCAGGAAATGGAAGAACAGCGACGCTGAGAGCGTTGCGAAATATGCGAATAATGAGAAAGTTGCGGAAAATTTAAGGAATGCATTTCCTTATCCGTATACGCTTGAGGATGCGAAGGCGTATGTGTCTGATTGCGTGGAGCGAGGGGACGAGAGGCGGCTTGTCAGGGCGATCGAGGTCGGCGGCGAGGCGGTCGGCAGCATCGGTATTTTTTTAGGGAACGACATCGCGGAAAAAGGCGCGGAGCTGGGCTATTGGCTTGCCGAGAAATATTGGAGAAAGGGGATCGTTTCCTCAGCCGTCCGCCAGCTTTGCGAAGAGGCGTTTGAGACATTCGATCTCGTCAGGATCTATGCGGAGCCGTTCAGCTGCAACGAAGGTTCTTGTGGCGTGCTGGAAAAGGCGGGCTTTACTTTTGAGGGGACGATGCGCAGCAGCGCCTATAAAAATGGCAAGGTTATGGATCAGAGTATGTATTCGCTGCTGCGCGAGTAGCAAAAAGTCAGCCCTCTAAAAAACGGAAAAGTCGATCATAGTAATCCTGCAACACCGCATCGGCGCTGTTATAAATTTCATGTTTACAATCAGCCACCCGTACGAGGGTAGCGGCAGGCGTATGCTTTATAAACTCATCGATTCCGCGCGCGTCCACATAATCGTCGTGCATACATTGAAACAGCAGAACCGGAACCCTGATTTTTGCACAGCCTTTTTTGCCACGAATGCTTTTTGTGGCGCGGGCACACTCATAAATCCAGCAATAACTGGAGCCACTCACCTGAAAAAGTGCGGTGGCTTCTTTTTTATCCTGATAATAGCGGAAGCGTTCCTCGCAGGAGGAGGCGCTTTGTGAAAAAAGCTCGCCTGTAATAAAATCGTGCTGACCGGGCGCGTAGGTATCCCCTTTACCGAGCAGCTTCATGCAGAGAGCAAGAAGCAGGGCAGCCGTTTCCGAAATTTGGCCGAAATTGATGCGCAGCATCGGAGAGCTGAAAACGGCTTTTTGAAATACCCGCGGATAGGCTTCCAAATACGCCGCGCCGATCGCGCCACCCATGGAATGCGCGAACAGGTAAAGCGGCAGCTCCTGCGTTCTCGGCTTTACAATCATTGTCAAAAACAAATGCAGATCGGATACGTAATCAGAAAAATGTATCAAATGAATTCGATTCGGGTGTGTTGTGTCGCGCAGAGAACGCCCGTGTCCGCGATGGTCGGCGAGATAGACCGCATAGCCGCTTTTTACCATATAATAAATCACTTCTTTATATTTTTCGGTTGTTTCGCTAAAGCCGTGGCTGATGACGATCGCGCCTTTTGCATCGGGCGTCCGGTAAGCCTCGTAATACAATCTTCTGGATTCAGAGCGTTCCTCGATGGGGAGATAACCCGTCGTGACAAGGCTCTGCAAAAAAGGTTCGCCCTCCTGTTCCAGAAAAGATTTCAGTTCTTTTGCCGGGATGGGGAGCGGCTGTTGTTCGTTTTTTAAGTTCATGGCGATCTCTCCTTTCTGCAATCAGGAACTCTTTTCGATGGAGGAAAGAGATGCTACTACTCGTTTCTCATTATAGAAAACAAAGAAGAATCCGCCTGCGACACAGAAAATAGAGGAAAGGAATGCAACGAGGCGGTAACCCTCTCCGGAAGCCATACCGATCGTGGAAATTGCGGTAAACAGGAGCATGGAGACGCTTTGCCCGAGCTTGAACGCGAAAGTTCTAGCCGCATAAAACATCCCCTCCCTGTTTTCTCCGGTGGAAAGTGCATCGCTCTGCGCAATATCCGCAACGACAGCCTGCGGCAGAATTCCGAAAATTGCCATCGGGAAAGCGGCTAGGAAGACGAGGATCGCACCCTGTGCGACAGGAGACAAAAAGGTCAGTTTTCCAAGAAAGCCCGCATAGAAATAGGCGATGCCAAAAAAGCAGAAGCCGGTCAAAATGCAGCGTTTTTTGCCAAGTGTCAGAGCAAATTTGTTGATCGGCACATAGAAGATAAGGGATAAGGCGGTCATGGCAACAAAGTAGAGCGTCGTCATGCTTTCGTTCAGGTGCAGCAGGCTTGTGACAAAAAAGGGCAGCCCCGTCTGAAACATTGTAAGCCCTATCCAATAGCTGATGTCGGAACAAACAAACATGCGAAAATCATGATTTTTAAATGTTTTCATTAGGGAAGAAAAAGCGGTTCCTTCACAAGGCTCTACGGAAACATAGTCCTTTTCGTGAATCGTAAAGACCGGTACGGTCAGGCAGACAAACGCGATTAGGCAGAGAATCGCAAATGTGATTCGTATAGCGGGAACTCTTCCGGTAAAAGACCCCAGAACACCCCAAATGACAGGCGCGACGTAAGCTACCGCGGTGCCTGCAATAAATGTAAAGGAAATGATTGTGGAAATATCCATGCGCTGTTTCTGATTGTGTCCAAGCTCGGGGATCAAGGCGGTATAAGGCGTGCAATAACAGGTGATTGATAAATAGTAAAGCAATAGCATCAGAAATAAAAAGCCTGCGTTGATCCAACTTGTTTCGCTTACGGGCGAACAGAATACAAGAAACGTAAAAAGCGCTAAGGGCAGAGAGGACCATTTTAAAAATGGGATCCGACGGCCATCCTTCGATTTGCATTTGTCTGAAAGTGAAGCAATAAGCGGGTCGGTAAACGCGTCAAAAATACGTGCAAAGGCGGTAATGGCACCGATGATTGTGGCGATGCCAAGAACCGCTAGCCCTTGCGGAATAAACAGCGTCTGTCCGGCCTTTTGTGCTACCGTATCCGGCTGATAAAAATAGACAAGCCAGTTGGAGATCATTCCGGAGAGCAGCGCCCATCCAAACTGTCCGACTGCAAAGCACCAAATTTTCCTGGTTGAGATTTCTTTCATGATAGATACCATTCCTTTCTTGAATGATGGGTTAATGGGTTATTTGGAAAGTCCTTTCATCAGCAGGGTGATCAGCAAATCCAGCTGTGTCTTTCCGGACACCTGCAAATCCATGGTCAATAAGTCGCCCTGCACGGCAAGCTTCTGCGTCATGCTGAGCATACAGTGGAAAATCGTAAAATAAATCTCTTCGACCGATGCGGTAAAAATAAGCGTATGATCCGACAGCCCCTTTTTAATTGCTGTTTCCGCATAGCCTTTCAGGGAGCCGATCAAGCCCTCGTAATCGGAAAGCTGCGCCTTTGCCATGCCGGAACTTTGGATGTAATTGTCAAAATCCATCAGAAAGCGCAAAAAAGATGGGTGCTCTTCATAAATGGCAGGAAACAGTTGCAGGATCTTTCGCAGCTGCTCCTGTCCGTTTAAAGAAGAAAACATTTCCGTCATAAGAGAAGGAAGATATTGCTGTTCCATATCCTTCCACAAAAGCAGAGCCGCTCCGGCAGCCAGCTCCACCTTTGTGGGAAAGTAGCGGTAAATTGTTGCGGAGCCGATACCGGCCTTTGTGGACACCTGCTCCATACTCACATTTTCAATTCCGCAGGCGGAAAATAGTTCGAGCGCAGCCCGTAGTATTCCCATGCGCTTCTTCGCCTTTGCCATCTCTCTGACTCCGGTCGTCCGTGTTATTTCTTGTCGCCGCATCATTTCCTCCTTCAATCTGTCAGATGATAATCCAAAACAAAATTATGATAGTAATACTATCATAATTTTGTATAAAAGTAAATAGAAGTCTATTATTCGGTATAAAATTGTGATACAATATTATTTGCGTAAAAGAGCGGTTAGGAGGCAAAATGGATAAAAAATATGATGTGATTATCGTAGGAGCAGGTCCATCCGGAATTTTCTGTGCGTATGAGCTGATAGAGAAACGGCCGGATATGAAAATATTAATGATAGAGAAGGGGCGTTCGATTGAACAACGGAAATGCCCGAAGCGGGATACCAAAGTTTGTGTCGGCTGTAAGCCGTGTGCGATTACAACCGGCTTTGCGGGAGCGGGTGCGTTTTCGGATGGGAAGCTTTCGCTTTCGCCGGACGTGGGAGGAAATCTGCCCGATATCCTCGGCTATGACGAAGCAATAGAGTTAATCAAGGAATCAGATCACATTTATCTGAAATTTGGCGCGGATACAAAGGTGTACGGCCTTGATAAGGCGGCTGAAATCCGTGAAATCAGAAGAAAAGCCATTAACGCAAACTTAAAGCTTGTAGAATGTCCGATCCGCCATCTCGGAACGGAGGAGGGCTATAAAATCTATGCGAAGCTCCAGAATCATCTGGAGCAGTGCGGCGTAGAGATGAAATTTAATACGATGGTGCAACAGATATTGATTGAAAACGGTGAGGCAAAGGGTGTCGTGACCAATCAGGAGGAGACGATTCTGGCTGATGAGGTTGTTGTGGCAGTCGGTCGAGAGGGAGCTGACTGGTTCAGTCATTTGTGTGGGGAAGCCGGTGTGGAAACGCAGGTTGGTACAGTGGATGTCGGTGTGCGTGTGGAAGTGCGCGACGAGGTGATGCAGTTTCTCAATGAAAACCTATACGAAGCAAAGCTGATTTATCATACGCCGACGTTTGACGATAAGGTGAGAACATTCTGTACGAATCCATCCGGCGAGGTGGCGACCGAATATTATGAAAACGGCCTTGCCGTTGTCAATGGACACGCTTATAAATCTAAGGATCATAAGACAAACAATACGAATTTTGCAATACTTGTATCAAAAAATTTTACAAAGCCGTTCAAGACACCGATTGAATATGGCAAGCAGATCGCGCAGCTTTCCAATATGCTTTGCGGCGGACGCATCCTTGTGCAGACCTTCGGCGATTTCAAGCGAGGCAGGAGGACGACCGAAGAACGCCTGTGCAGAAATAATTTGATTCCGACGTTAAAGGACGCGGTTCCGGGCGACCTTTCGCTTGTATTTCCACATCGAATTATGGTAGATATCGAGGAAATGATATTGGCACTCGATAAAGTGACGCCTGGTCTGGCGAGCGACGAAACACTGCTTTATGGCGTTGAGGTTAAATTTTATTCGAATAAGGTTGTTGTGAATACGGATTTTGAAACGAGTGTCAGAGGATTATTTGCAATTGGAGACGGTGCGGGAGTCACAAGGGGGCTGCAGCAGGCATCCGCAAACGGAATCAGTGTGGCGCGCAGCATCTTAAAGCGTGGTGTCAATTACTAATCAAAATCATAAAGTGGAAATCAGGATCAGAGGTAAGATGCAAAATCAAAAAAATAAAAAGACACAGGTACAGGTATGGCCACATTGTCTGTTGTTTTTCCTGACACTTTTCTTTCTGGCAGCACTCGGCGGCTGTAAAAAGGACAAAAAGACAGAAATTGTCCTGACAACAGATTTTGAACAGGGAGAGGTGTTTCGGATTGAAGACAGCTCATGTATGCTGCCGGAAATTATGGTATACCTTGTGAACTCGGAAAATCAGTATGACCGGATTTTTGGCTCCGAAATTTGGCAGGTGCCGGTAAACGATGGGACGATGGAACAAAAGTATAAGGAAACGATCATCGCCCGCATCGCGCAGATCAAGGTTATGAATTTACTTGCACCACAATATGAGGTGGAGTTGGATCAGAAGGAAGAGGAAAAGGTTACGGCTGCAGCCGTAGAATATTTTTCTTCACTGAATAGCAGTGAAGTTGCACTGATGGATGTGGATCAGGATACCATCTATCAGCTTTATTATGAATTTGCAGTTGCGGATCAGCTCTATCATGTGATCACTGATGAGGTGAATCCCGAAATCAGCGACGATGAGGCGCGTACGATTACAGTAAACAGTATTTTGGTCAGAACCTATTCAACGGATTCACAGGGAAAGAAAATAGAATATACAGAAAGCCAGAAGCTGAGCGCTTATGAGCGGATCCAGGAAGTCCTGCAAAGAGTGAACGAGGGGGAAGAATTCGAGGTGCTTGCTGCCGATTATAATGAGGACACAAGGTCGGAGTACAGCTTCGGGCGCGGCGTGATGCCTGCCGCCTACGAGGAAGCCGCCTTTAATCTCGAAACAGGACAGATCAGCGGCATTATTGAGACAGAATATGGCTATCATGTGCTGCAGTGTGTCAGTACATTTAATAAAGAGGAAACGGATGCCAATAAGCAGGTGATTGTGTCGAAGCGGCGCCAGGAGACGTTCAATCAGGTATATGATGCCTATGTTAAGACGCTGACTTCGAATTTGAATGCGCCTCTTTGGGAATCGGTGACCTACCAGAAAAATGAAAATGTGAGCACGACAAGTTTTTTTGATATTTATGATAAGTATTTTGTGGTGGCGGCAGGATAGGAAAATTACGTCGGTTTATAAACAAATTCTAAAGAAATCATAAATTATTAGCACTCTGGCAAAATGAGTGCTAATTCTTCTTGACTTTTCTGCAGTCTACTATTAAACTTTTATATGACAACAAAAACAGTATTTTATTATTATTATTCAGGAAAGGGATGTATGAAAATGGCAGTAAAACAAGGAAACTTATCAATTAACAGTGATAATATTTTTCCAATTATCAAGAAATGGTTATATTCGGATCATGATATCTTTGTGAGGGAATTGATCTCTAACGGTTGCGATGCGATCACAAAGCTGAAAAAGCTTGATATGATGGGTGAGTATTCGTTTCCGGATGGACATGAGAACAAAATCAGGGTGATTGTAAACCCGGAAGAAAAAACAATGAAGTTTATTGATACCGGTCTTGGAATGGATGCGGATGAGGTTGAGGAATACATTACGCAGATCGCTTTTTCCGGAGCGACCAGCTTTTTAGAAAAATATAAGGATAAGACCAATGAGGATCAAATCATCGGACATTTCGGGCTTGGTTTTTATTCGGCTTTTATGGTGGCGGATGATGTACATATCGACACACTTTCCTATAAAGAGGGTGCAAAATCGGTTCATTGGGAATGCGACGGCGGTACGGAGTATACGCTTGATGAAGGCACAAAGACCGAAGTCGGTACGGAAATTACGCTTTACTTAAATGAAGCGAGCGTGGAGTTTTGCAACGAATATCGCGCGCGCGAGGTAATTAAGAAATACTGCTCGTTTATGCCGGTGGCGATTTATTTAGAAAAGGCGAATGCTGAGACGGAATATGAGACGATTGACAAGGATGACAAGACGGAAAAAGACGTTGTAATCGAGGAAATTAAGGAAGAAGCAAAGTACGAAGAAAAGGAAAACGAGGATGGCACAAAAGAGCAGGTGGAGGTTTCCCCTGCAAAAGAAAAACTGAAAATCGTAAAGCGCCCGGTCTCTCTGAATGAAACGCATCCGCTTTGGACAAAGCATCCGAATGACTGTACCAAGGAAGAATATTTGGATTTCTACAGAAAGGTATTTATGGATTATAAGGAGCCGTTGTTTTGGATTCATCTGAACATGGACTATCCGTTTAATTTAAAAGGAATCCTTTACTTCCCGAAAATCAATATGGAGTATGAGTCGATCGAGGGAACGATCAAGTTGTATAATAATCAGGTGTTTATAGCGGACAACATTAAAGAAGTGATTCCCGAATTTCTGATGCTTTTAAAGGGTGTGATTGACTGTCCGGATCTGCCGTTGAATGTTTCAAGAA
>CAZBRY010000003.1:7753-17688 GCA_964494285.1 uncultured Lachnospiraceae bacterium | reverse complement strand
TATATTTCCAAAAAGGTTGCCGACAAGCTTTCGGGAATGTGCAAGACCGAGAAAGAGGAGTATGAGAAATATTGGGATGATATCAGCCCATTCATTAAGTTTGGCTGCCTAAAGGATGATAAATTCTGTGAAAAGATGACCGACTATATCTTATTTAAAAATCTTGACGGTAAATACCTGACACTGCCGGAATGTCTGGAGCTTGACAAGAAAAAGGAAGAGACTGCATCCGATGAGAACGGCGAAAAGGTAGAGGCAGAAATTGTTGACGAAAAAGAGGAGGATGCGATCGACGGCGAAGAGAAGGCGCCGAGAAAGGTCATCTACTACGTGACTGATGAGAAGCAGCAGTCACAGTACATCAACCTGTTTAAGGAACAAGGGATTGATGCGGTTGTGCTGACGCATAATATTGACCAGCCGTTCGTCTCTCAGCTGGAATCCAAAAATGAGGATATTAAGTTCCAGAGAATTGATGCAGATCTGACAGATTCGTTTAAAGAGGAAGTATCGGATGCAGACAAGGAAACGATTGCTGAGAAAACAACGACTCTTTCTGAGCTGTTTAAGAAGGTGCTGCATAAGGATAAATTAGAAGTTAAGGTAGAGAAACTCAAAAATGAAGGCGTCTCTTCGATGCTGACCGTTTCAGAGGAAAGCCGCCGGATGCAGGATATGATGAAAATGTACAGCATGCAGGGTATGGATATGGGTATGTTCGGCGACGAAGGCGAGACGCTCATCCTGAATGCTGGGAACAAGCTTGTACAATACATTTTTGAAAACAAGGACAGCGAACAGGTGCCGATGATTTGTGAACAGCTTTATGATCTTGCTGTGCTTGCCAACAAGCCTCTGTCTCCGGAAGCCATGACAAAGTTTGTTGCGAGAAGCAATGAGATCATGCTGTTGCTGACAAAATAATGGAAAAGGGGATCCTTTATATTCAGGGAAATAAGGAGCTCGCAGAACATTTTCAGAAACGGTTTGCCGAACGAGGCAGGCAATTACTTACTGCGGACTCAGCCTCCAGGGCGTTGGCGATGTTAGGGGAGCAGGAAATTGCCCTGTTGCTGATTGATTATAACCTGCCGGATATGCGGCTTGATGAGTTTATGGTGTGCTGCAGCCCGTATCCGGATATGGTATTTGCCGTTTGCATGGATGAGGAGGATCCGTTGCTTGCAGAGATGCTTGTAAATCAACATCGGATCAGGAAGCTGTTTTTCGCACCATGGGATATGGATGAGATTGCTGATGAAATTGAAGATGCTCTTGTGCGCGCCGATCTTTTGATTGGGCAGGAACAACAGGAACGCCTGTTTCAAAGCGAAAGAGCAGAGTTTGAAAAAACTCTTGATGGTTTGACGGATATACTTAAAAAACAGCAATACAGCTACTATAAGTGGAACGTAATTTCACAGATTTTGCTGACACAGTTAAAAGAGATGTATGCATCGGATTTGCCGGATTTTGAGAAGCAGTGTGGAATTATCGAGGACATTTTTACGACGATGTTAAAAATGCGAACGACCGGCACGACAACGATTGATGGGTTTGAAGCCTTGGTGCGCCAGGATATGGAGAAAATCGAAAAAGAGCATCCGGGGTTTTACATGGAGAAAATCAACAGCTGTCTTCCGGGTCGCATGAGAAAAGTCAAGGTCATCAACATCCGCTTTATTATATGGCTCCTCGCAAAATATGGTGTGGTCACGATGGAAGAATGCGGGATATCTGTTACCTCAAGGCTGATTGATTCCAGGAAGGCATTATTTGAAATAACGCTGAAGGGCAGATTGAAAAAGCGATTTCCTGATTTACTGCAGCGGCTTGTCAATGAGATACTCGACGCACTTTCCGTTCACTGGAAGCTAGAAAGACAGGAGAATGCCCTATTATACCGGGTGGAATTCAAGACGGCATCTTCCGGAGAAAATTAAATTTTAAAGAGAACTCCAAACACTGCTTAGTGTGAGGAGTTCTCTTTTTTATTGGGCGATCACCGCATTCGGATCAAGTGGAATGGATGCGTCCGGTGTTATCGTTTCAGCACCGGGTATCGTCGTCGTTTCAGAGGGATTGACAATGAAATCCTCGATCGTCGTGCCTTCCGGAATTGCGAAAAGCGGTACTCCGTTCAGATAGCTGTGGATACAATAAGGTGTGGAAGCATAGATGTCATCCTCGACATCTACGACAATGACACCCGGCGTCGCATAAGGACATGTATCACCCGCACGCAGTCCGGTCAATGCGCAGACATTGCCGACGACATGTCTGTCACAGACTTCCGTAGGTACGGTGCCGGTAGCGAAGTACTCTGTAACCGCGCTGCCGTCTAAAGAGCAGAGTCCTGCAACAGCGAGCTTGCCGGATTTCTTGCAGACCGTGGCGGTCGTAATACCTTCCGGTGTCGTAAAGGATTTGTATTCCATTCCTTCGTGGATTCTTCCCATAACCGATTTCCACAGATTTTTTGCGACGCTTGTTTCTGAGCCGGACATATGAACGTTGTTATCATAGCCTGCCCATGTAGCACAGGTATAGTAAGGGGTATAGCCTGCAAACCAGACATCGACATTACTTGAGGTCGTGCCGGTCTTTCCGGCAATCGCCATGTTCCCGAAGTTGACCTTTGCGCCGGTACCCTTCGTAACGACATCCACCATCGCGTTTGTGAGCAAGAAGGCCGTTGTTTCTTTGATTACTTGGCGTGTTTTTGGCGTATTATCAATCAGTACATTACCGTCGTGATCTACAATTTTCGTATAAAATATTGGCTTTGTGTAAGTTCCCTTGTTGGCAATAGCAGCATAGGCTGCGGTCAGCTCGAGGTTTGTCACACCGTCGGTTACGCCTCCAAGCGCAAGTGCCTGTGTAATATCGGTGGAAATCGCACCGCTTGCTTCCGTACGGCGTTCCACGAGCGTTGTAAATCCGAAATTCAATAGATAGTCAAAGCCAAGCTGTGGCGTGATGTCTGTCAGTGTTTTGACCGCGACGATATTCAGCGACTGCTCAATACCATAACGAACCGTGCAAATACCCTTGTAACCGGTGCTGTACCAGTTGGAAACAGGACGGCCGTCCGCATAGTTGTAAGGCTCGTCAACCTGCGTAGAGGCGAGCGTAAAGCCGGCGCTGTCAAGCGCGGGCGCGTAAGCGGCGACCACCTTAAAGCAGGAACCCGGCTGACGTTTTGTATCCGTCGCCCGGTTGAGCGTCAGGCTGGCCGCTTTTTGTCCACGGCCTCCGACAATGGCGAGTACTTCACCGGTTGTCTGATCCAAGACACTGATGGAGGCTTGCGGCTGCGGAGTCAAAGTTGCATTTTCCGCAATAAATTGATAGCCTGGCTCAGCTACCGCCGCCTTGTATTCAGAAATTTTTTCCTGAACATCTTCTTCGCTTGAAAAAATCATGTTAAATTTTGGATTTGACTGTTTGAAGTACGCTTCAAAGTTCTGGGTGCTGAAATTGACTGTTTCACCATTTGCATCCTCATAGGTCAGCTCATAATTTAAATAGAGCTTTGTTTCTTCCGGATAGTTGTCGGTATTGGCAAACTCCTCATCGCAAATTTTCTGGATGTCGGGATCCTGCGACGTAAAAATGCTCAGACCACCGCTATACAAGGAATTGTAGGCCTGTGTATAGGAATACCCTTTTATTTCCTGCAAATCGTCTATTACCTGATTGGTCAACTCGTCCACAAAATACGTGTAAATCGTATTCTTTTGTGTTTGCTCATCTACGGTCTTAATGCGGGAATATACATCATCAGAAAGCGCATCATCATATTCCACCTGTGAAATATAACCTTGATCACGCATCTTGACAAGTACGGATTTGCGTCGATCGGCGTTGTTTTCCGGATGAGAAATCGGGTTCCATCGGGAAGGATTTTGCGTAATTGCGGCAATGACGGCAGATTCAGAAATTGTCAGATCAGAAGCAGACTTGCCGAAATAGCGCAGAGAAGCTGCCTGCACGCCAAGCGTGCCCTGTCCTAAGTTAATCGTATTTAAATAGTTTTCCAGAATCGTGTCCTTGTTCATTTCTTTTTCCAGCTGCACGGCACAATACTGCTCTTGAAACTTACGTTTGAAGCTTTCAATTTTGGAGGACTCAGCTGTCCATGAAGTAAAGACATTGTTTTTTAATAGCTGCTGTGTGATTGTGCTGGCACCCTGTGATAAGTCTCCGGTCTGTAGTGCCGTGACACTCGCACGCATAATACCTTGAATATCAATGCCGTTATGTGTGTAAAAGCGCTCATCCTCAATGGCAACAAATGCATGCTGTAAATGCTCCGGAATTTTTTCAATTGTAATATAAATTCTGTTGGAATTTTCAGCAACGAGCTTTGTGATTTGGTTCCCTTCGTTATCATATACGGTCGTGGAAAAACCGGCAGGAGATACGTCTATATTAGACACATCCGGTGCGGTATCAATGACACCCATGTACAAGCCGATCCCTGCACACAAGCCAATGACGCCGACCGACACCACAATAAAAACCAGTACCTTGAACAGGGTAATGGCAAAAAATTTTCCTATTTTAGTAGTTTGTGAAGAAAGCTCCTTTTGTCTCTTCCTTGCACCGCGTCTACCATAATTCATGGGTATGGCCTCCTTAATTGCTACTCAGCCAGTCTGCTTCATAGATATCTTACGCCATTATAGCAGAAATTCTTATGTAAATAAAGCAAAAATCAAATTATTAAGAAAAGATTTTGTTTCTTCATATGCAAAAAAACACGGATTGACGGGAGAATACAGCACTGGTATGATTGTATACAGATTTTAGTGATTTCATGCAGAAAAGCTTTTAAATTTAAAAATAGGAGAGGAGTCCCTTGTCAATGGATGGATATCGATGTCTGCATCAAGGCGGCGTGGGAGAGATCGAAGAAAAAAAATCTCGGTTTATTGCAACGGTAAGGCCTGTTATGACAGAGGAAGAGGCCGTCGCCTTTGTCAATGAAATAAAAAAGGATTATTGGGATGCGACGCATAACTGCTCTGCCTTTGTAATAGGAAGGAACGCCGAAGTGACACGCTGTTCTGATGACGGCGAGCCGGGCGGTACTGCGGGGCGCCCCATGTTAGAGGTTCTGCTGGGTGAAGGAATCAGAAATGTTGCTGTCGTGGTGACGCGTTATTTTGGCGGAACCTTGTTGGGCACCGGCGGTCTTGTGCGAGCCTACCAAAGCGCGGCAAAGGAGGGACTGAAAGACTGTCTCGTGATTGACAAGAAATTTGGCTGTAGGTTATTGATTAAAACGGATTATACGGGAGTCGGAAAGCTGCAATACTTATTTGGAAGCAGGGGCTATTCCATATTAAAATCGGATTATACCGAAACAGTCGCTTTTGAGATTTTGCTCCCCAAATCCTCTCTGGAAAAGGCCATCATAGAAATTATCGAGGCGACGAGTGGGCAGGCAGCGATTGAAAAGGGAGAGGAATGCTGTTACGCAGATGTAAATGGAAGTCTTCTTTTGTTTGAGGAGTAACATTTTTTTCTTGACTAAAAAATTGCTGTTTGCTATAGTGAAACAGTACGAATGACATATCATGTCCATAGCTTTAGCGGTATTGGTTTGGTACTGCGGGCGGGCGTAGTAGAAAGGTGGTGGTTTTTATGAAGAAGACAGGTAATAGCTCGTCATCAGATGTTCCCGGGCGATCGTCTTACATAAAAGCTACATATAAAGGAGAATACTACTATGTCTATGTCTATGGAAAAAATCCAGGAATTAATTGAGAACAGGCAGTATACCCGTTTGCGCCAGGAGCTTGTAGAATGGAATGAAGCCGATATTGCCGCCGTTTTAGAAGAGCTGCCCGGAAAGGAACTGATCAAGGTATTTCGCATTTTGCCCAAAACCATTGCGGCAGATATTTTTGCGTACCTGCCCATTGAGACGCAGCAGATTATTATTACTTCGCTGACGGATAATGAAGCTGCAAATATTATTAACAATTTAATGGCCGATGATGCGACGGATTTAATGGAGGAGATGCCAGCCGGAGTCGTCAAAAAGCTGCTCGCGTGTGCGAATTCGGAGACGAGGAGAGATATCAACCATTTGCTTCGGTACCCAGAATATTCTGCGGGAAGCATTATGACGGTCGAGTTTGTGGATTTGAAGGAAACATTGACGGTAGAGCAGGCAATTGAGCGTATTCGCAAGATTGGAATCGATAGTGAAACAATCAATATTTGTTATGTGCTCGATAAAGAACGTCATTTGATCGGAACGGTTTCACTCCGGTATTTGCTGATTCATAAAGCCGATGATATCATCGGGGACATTATGGAAGAAAATATTATTTCGATCAATACCCTGACGGACCAGGAAGAGGCCGCAATGCTCTTTTCCAAATATGATTTTACGACGATGCCCGTCGTTGATAATGAAAACCGTCTTGTCGGCATCATCACGATCGACGATATTGTCGATATTATGCGCGATGAGGCGACGGAGGATATTGAACGAATGGCGGCTATCGTGCCGACCGACAAGCCCTATATGAGAACCGGGGTATGGGAGATATGGAAAAAGCGCATTCCCTGGCTGCTGCTGTTGATGATTTCTGCGACGGTGACAGGAAAGATCATCACACATTATGAAGAAGCGCTTGGCGCCTATCTTGTGTTGACCTCGTTCATTCCGATGCTGACCGGTACGGGTGGTAACGCCGGCGGACAAGTGTCCACGACAGTCATCCGCGGTCTGTCTCTGAACGAAATCGGATTTAAGGATATTTTTCGTATCGTCTGGAAGGAATCGCGTGTGGCGATCCTCTGCGGCATCACGCTTGCGGCTGCAAGCCTTGTCAAGGTCATGCTTGTAGACCGCGTGCCGATTATGGTCGGGCTTGTTGTATGCCTGACGCTGTTTATGACCGTGTTTTTTGCTAAGGTCGTGGGCTGCGTGCTGCCAATGGTCACAAAACAGCTGGGCTTTGATCCTGCAGTGATGGCGAGTCCTTTTATTTCAACGATTATGGATGCACTGTCACTGATCATTTATTTCCAGATTGCAACGCATTTGCTGAACATATAAATAATGCTTCCAAAAATCATAGTTCGGTTACGCTTTTTTGAAGGAAGCCCGTTTCCTGAGCGTCGGATCAAGAATCTTTTTCCGGATGCGCAGACTGCCCGGTGTGATTTCCAACAGCTCGTCGGTGTCGATGAATTCAAGTGCCTGCTCCAGACTCAAAATTCTGGGCGGGGAGAGACGTAAAGCTTCATCTGAACCGGACGCACGCGTATTGGTCAGCTGCTTCTTCTTACATACGTTGATCTCGACATCCTCCGGCTTGCCGCTCTGGCCGATGATCATGCCGGAATAGACCTTTTCACCCGGTCCTATGAACAAAACACCCCGTTCCTGAGCGTTATAAAGCCCGTACGTAATAGACTCCCCAGTTTCAAATGAGATGAGCGAGCCTTGCTTACGGAATTGAATATCGCCTTTGTACGGTGCATATTCATCAAAAATTGTATTGATAATACCATTTCCCTTCGTATCGGTCATGAATTCGCCGCGGTAACCGATTAGGCCTCGCGCAGGGATTGAAAATTCCAGTCTTGTGTAATCGCCGGTAATAGGCGTCATGTTTTGCAGCTCGCCCTTTCTCTGGCCAAGCTTTTCGATGACAATGCCGGAAAATTCCTCTGGCACATCGATATAGGCTAGTTCCATCGGCTCTGTTTTTCTGCCTTTGGAATCGGTACGATAAAGAACCTCCGCCTTGCTGACAGCGAACTCATAGCCTTCGCGGCGCATATTTTCGATAAGAACAGAAAGGTGCAGCTCTCCGCGGCCTGATACTTTAAAGCATTCGGTCGTGTCGGTTTCCTCGACGCGCAGGCTGACATCGGTGTTTAGCTCCCGGAACAAGCGATCCCTTAAATGGCGGGATGTCACGTACTTGCCCTCCTGTCCGGCAAGAGGAGAATCGTTGACCATAAACTGCATTGCGATCGTCGGCTCCGATATTTTTTGGAACGGGATCGGTACGGGATGCTCCGGCGCACAAATCGTATCGCCAATGTGAATATCGGAAATGCCTGAAATTGCAACGATGGAGCCGATGCCGGCTTCCCTGATATTAATCTTGTTCAGCCCGTCATATTCATAAAGCGCGCTGACCTTTACCTTTTTCTGTTTTTCCGGCTCGTGTGCGTTGACGATGACAGCGTCCTGATTGACGCAGACAACCCCGTTATCGACTTTACCGACACCGATTCTACCCACATATTCGTTATAATCAATCGTGCTGATGAGAACCTGTGTGCCGGCTTCGGGATCACCTTCAGGAGCCGGAATATAATCGAGGATTGCTTCAAACAGCGGTACCATGTTTGGACCGATGTTTTTGTAGTCAAGTCCGGCTTGACCGGTTTTTGCGGAAGCAAAAATAAACGGGCAATCAAGCTGCTCGTCAGAAGCATCCAAATCCATAAACAGCTCCAACACCTCATCCACGACTTCTTCACAGCGCGCTTCCGGGCGATCAACCTTGTTGACGCAGACGATGACAGGGAGCCTCAAAGCAAGTGCCTTTTTTAGGACGAACTTCGTTTGGGGCATCGTGCCTTCAAACGAATCGACAACAAGAACCGCACCGTTTACCATTTTGAGAACGCGCTCCACCTCTCCGCCGAAGTCGGCATGTCCCGGCGTATCGATGATATTGATCTTTGTATTTTGATAGGTAACCGCTGTATTTTTAGACAGAATTGTGATGCCGCGCTCACGCTCGATGTCATTGGAGTCCATGACGCGCTCGACGACCTCCTGGTTTTCACGGAAAACGCCGCTTTGTCTCAACAACACGTCTACCAGTGTCGTTTTGCCGTGATCAACATGGGCGATAATCGCAATATTCCGAATATCCTCTCTTTTTATTAACATAAAATTTTCCTTCCTGTCTGCTGTATTTTACTTTCATCACTTTAAAATTCCAGCCGAAGCTGGAAAAGTATGCTCAACCGTAATAGTATAGCACATTTTTCTCGGAAAACAAGAAAAATTATTAGATAGTGGAGATCCTGCAAATTTTGTGGGAAAAACAATAAGCAAAAAGAAAAAAGAAGATTAAAAAAGAAAGTACCCGTAAAATTAGAGAAAAAGTAGAATGATTTAACGTATCAAAGTATCATAAAGTAAAAATACTTTCATATATATAGTAATACCGAACTAGAAAAAATTCTGAAGCGGGGGTTACGGTGCCCTCCAGGAAGGGAGAACTAAAATGACAGATAAAGTAATTGAAAACAATCAGGTGACGATGATGGGAGAAATCATCAGCGATTTCACCTATAGCCATGAGGTGTTTGGAGAGGGCTTTTATATGATTGACCTTCTCGTGACTCGCTTGAGCGATTCGGCTGATGTGATTCCGCTTATGGTTTCGGAGCGTCTGATGAATGTTCAGGAGGACTATAAGGGCTGCAAAATAGCCATTATTGGTCAGTTTCGTTCTTATAACAGGCATGAGGAAAAGAAAAACAGGCTTGTGTTGTCGGTATTCGTAAGGGAAGTTTCTTACATAGAAGAAATTGAGGAAAATCAAAAAACAAATCAAATTTTTTTAGACGGCTATATTTGCAAACCGCCCATTTACAGGAAAACACCGCTTGGAAGAGAAATTACCGATCTGCTGCTTGCTGTCAACAGACCGTACGGAAAGAGTGATTATATACCGTGCATCTGCTGGGGCAGAAATGCTAGATTTGCGGCAAGCTTTGAGGTTGGGAAACGTACAAAGGTATATGGACGCATCCAAAGCAGGGAATATATGAAACGAGTCAACGAGGAGGAGTTGGAAAAGCGAGTCGCCTATGAGGTATCCGTAGGGAAATTGGAATATGAGGAATAGAAAACAGTTGATTTTGCCTAACGATAG
>CAZBRY010000003.1:0-7743 GCA_964494285.1 uncultured Lachnospiraceae bacterium | reverse complement strand
GATAGTGATATGATATCCAACGAATCTCAAACAATGAGAGAAAAATTCCTTAAGAGGTGGCTTATGGGAGAGGGTTTGATATACGTGTACTTCGGCGACGGAAAAGGCAAGACGACGGCGGCAGTCGGTCAGGCAATCCGCGCCGCAAGTCAGGGGAAGAGCGTGTTCATCGTACAGTTTTTAAAAGGGAAAAATCAGACGGAGCTTGATTTTATCAGGCGTCTTGAGCCGGAAATCAAGTTGTTCACATTTGAAAAATCCGATGAATTTTATTTTGATCTATCTGAAGAAGAGAAAAAAGAGGCGATTGCGAATATTCGCAATGGTTTGAATTTCGCCAAAAAGGTATTGGCTACCGGAGAGTGCGATTGCCTGATTCTGGATGAAGCATTAGGATTGATTGATAATCAAATTGTTACGATTGAAGATTTCAAGGCGCTGATCGCCGCCAAGCCGGAGGACAAGAGCCTTATCATCACAGGAATCCAACTGCCTGATGAAATCCGTGAGCTGGCGGATGAGATATCAAAGGTGGTTACCGTGAAATAAATGACAGAACTGCTGACTTCCAAAAGGGGAGACAGCAGTTTTCGCATTTCATAATAGGACATGGCTATTGACAAACTCTTAGCTGCGGGTTATTATAATCATAGGTTAGTTGTAGCTAACTAGAAAGGAGGCGCCATGAGTCAGGAATTATTTGAAATGATTAGGCAGATGGATTTAAAGGATACGGAGCTTCAAATGGCGCTCCAATGTGCACCGCTGATTTCGGGGCTGAAGCTGTCCAACCTGCTCATCATTCGGCCTGATCAGCTCAGGGAAGTGAAGCATATTCTTCGGGGTACCGATATCTGCTGCCGTGTTTTGCTTGTGACGGATGAAAAAATCACCGTTTTATTGTATCATCAGGAACGGCTTGGCGTATATTTATCCGAAACGGGAGTTGAAAAGCTATTAAGAAAAATGGGATACGAGTCGCAAAATATAGACGAAATACTTCCTGTTTTCTGTGTGCGCTACCAGACATATATGAAGGAGAAGCAGGCATTTCCCCATGAAATGGGCATTCTCCTTGGCTATCCGATTGAGGACGTGGAGGGCTTCATCAATAACAATGGACAGGGCTTTCTTTGTACCGGTTACTGGAAGGTGTACGGAAATTTGCCGGCAAAGGAAAGATTGTTCCGAAGATTTGAGCAAGTTAGGGAAACAATGATACAGTTGATTTCCTGTGGAATGAGCGTTGTGGATATTATTGATATTTACAGCGAAGGAAAAACGCAAAAAATGGCGGGATAGGAGGAAATGTATGAAAAAAATTAATGTGGTTTTTTGGACCCAGACAGGGAATACGCAGGAGATGGCAAAGGCGATCGGAGAAGGGATTAAAGAGGCCGGAAAGGAAGCAGCAGTCACAGCTGTATGTAACGCTTCTTTAGAAGAACTGAAAAATGCGGAAGTATTTGCGCTGGGGTGCCCGGCAATGGGTGCAGAGGTACTGGAGGAAGGGGAAATGGAACCCTTTGTATCTGAGATGGAAGGATTTGCCGATGGAAAGACGATCGCGCTGTTTGGCTCCTATGGCTGGGGGGATGGTGAATGGATGCGTGACTGGGAAGCCCGGATGATCGCCTCCGGTGCAAAGGTATTAAACGGAGAGGGCCTGATTTGCCAGGATGCGCCCGACGAGGATGCTCTCGCCGATTGCAAGGCACTTGGAAAGCAGTTAGCAGCATTGTAAATGGAGTAAATCTGTGGAAGAAAAAAGGTCAGGCTTTTCATCACTGAAGAGCCTGACCCTATTTTTGGTATTATTTAATCTCAAGATTTTTCCAGATATCATCCGGAACAAGCGCCACATAAGTTCTGCCTGTGTTCAAGGTGATTTCCGTGCCATCCATATCATAGTATTTCGTAGGAGATAATTCATCCTCTTTTGACCATGTGATAGGGATCGCTTTTCCGTTTGTAATGTAGTAACCGTCGCGGTTGTAGTCGATGGAATGGAACATCATATAGCCATTGCTATCAAACTCTACATAGCGGGCATTCTGTAGCAACAGATTCTTGAAAGAGAGCTGTGCGTTATTGTTGCCCGGATCCACGTGTGCGCTGCCATATTCTGAGTAGTAGTACAGACCGTCTTCGGCATTGTAATCAAGGTATGGCTTGTTGTGCTTATACGGCATCTGCACATGCGTACAACTCTTGGCATCCGAATTTGCAGATAGGTCAATTTGGCTTGTTTCGCTTGTAAATTGGTAGTGAGTACCGGGATAATAATCGTTATAGGTCTCGCTGTAGCCCTTGTTAGAAAAATTCTTTTCCAGGTCGCCGGAAAGAATATATTCCGTAAACTCTCTTGATTTTCCGTTATCTACACGTGAGAAGGTGCCGCTAAAGTTCTCTACATAATCCTTTGCGAGATAGTCATCGATGTAGAACGGACCGCCATCGTGACAGACGACTGCATTCCATTCAGGAGCGAGCTGTAGATTAGTCGGTCTTACGCTTCGGATACTTCCGAGCTGCTCAATGCTGCCCCAGTCCTTTACAAGAACCATAAATCGTGTGATGCCGTCATTTGCGGTGCTGTTCGTAATTTCATAAACAACATCTGCTGTTGACATTCCATAATGCGGTAAAGCTGTTTTCTCGTTATCAACCATTGCCGCAATTGGTCTCTGGTCCTTTATCGCTTCATCGATCCATTCATTCGTAAGTTCACTTCTGTACATTCCCTCACGGGATTCATCTTCGATCTGACTCTCATCTTCGGCAGGATCCTCCTTAACGACCTGAATGACAGGCTCTGCAACTGCTTCCTCAGCAGGTGCTTCCTCTTCCTTTTTGCCGCATCCGGCAAATATAAGCGTTCCCGTCAACGCAAAAAGAAGAAGTAAAGTTCTTTTTTTCATCGGTACAATTCCTCCCTTATTAAAATACGATTTTTCACTTTTGTATTCGTCGTTGATTATAACACAAAACTAAGTCTAAGTCACTGTTATTTTGTACAAAATATTACGACTTTCTTACAAAAATGTTATAAAATAATTAAACAGAAAATTATTTTACAGCACAAAGAGAATTCTACATAATTAAGAAAAAAAAGTAAAGGGGTATTCATGATTATTTAAGAATTCTTAAGAAAGTGCAAGCAAGCATCAGTTTGTCAAAAGAATATTTTTGTATTTTTCTTTGATGTCTCTCGTAAAGGAGAGAGCCCCTTTCTCATTTAAATGGGAAGCGTCTCCAAAAAAAACGTTTTCATAACATGTAATTGTACTATTGATGGAAAAAGAGGGATATTTTGTTTGTCTTTCTTCTATATAAATAGAATATTCGTTGAGATAGCTTTCTTGAAGTTTTTCAAAGGAAGCTTCGTTCATCGGAGGTTGTTCCACGATCGCGCAGATATTGTATTCGGCACAAAGGGCAAGAAGCTTATCAAAATAAAGAGCGATTAATGCCGCATCGCCGGAGGTTTTCATTTCGGTATAGTTGACTTCATAATTCAAATCGGATGAACCATCGGCCGTTCCAAATAGTCCATGTCCGTTTTCAGCGCATAGATTTTGATAGGAAGCGCTATTTTCGTCAAAGCGTCCATAGAGCCGGCTGTTGATCAGTGCCGGAAGATACTTATTAGGCAATCGGAAACGATAACTCAAGCTATCGATCCAATAATGCTCCTGCAAAACCGTTTCGGAAGAAACGGTTTTTGCGTTTGCAAACACTTCAAGCATTTGCGGAATGCTGAGGTAATTAAAATAAACGGTGCGCTGCCAGAAATTATCCATGTAAGAATAATGAAACGGCGCAAATAAAATAACTGCTGTGGAGGGAGCATCGTGATTGGAAAGGTAATCCGAAAGTACGTAGTACATTTCGATCGTTGTAGCGCCGCCGAGTGCAAGGTTCTGTGCGGAGCCGCCAAGCTCGCGAGGAATCAGATCCGCCATCGCACGGGAATCGCCGAGGATCAGAATCATATCGGCCTCGTCGGCCGCACCGGTCAAGACCGGTTGTTTTTTGCTGACAATTGCCTTTGTGTAGACCCACGAAGGATATTCGGCGTCCATATAAGCGGCTGGAAACAACGCCGTATATCCGATGAGAAGGAGCAGCGGCAGAGATGCAAGTATGCACTTGAGCAGAAATATTGCAGTCGGGTGGTTTGGTTTCATTGTATCCCTCACTAAAATTGTAGATATAGGAACTCCTGCGTGGAGAGGTTGCAGGAGAGCAGAATCATGATGATTAGTAGGTAATAGATTCCCCAGCGAAGCAGAAGTGGGGTGCGCGTAAGCAGGCCGCTGATGTCGCAGTTTTTGTGTTCACAAAGGAAATCGGCAATCAATAACAAGAGCAGAGCGGCGAGGACAAAAAGAAAATTCGCAGTGCCGAGCCCAAGCGTAAAAACAGTGCCGTCAATAAAGTTTATGGGCTGTGTCGTCGTAAATATTTGATAAAGAATGCCACTGGCATCCACAATGGATGGTGCCCGGAAAAATACCCAGGTTAAACTTATGAGTAGAAAGGTAAAAAGCGTTTGTAAAAAGCGCAGCAGAGACGGCTGACGGCAAATTCCGGTCAGCTCGTACAGTCGTTTTCTGAAGGGTTTTAAAAGGTCACCGATAATCTGGTAAAGACCATTAAGCGCACCCCAGAGGACAAAGGTGATGTTTGCGCCATGCCAGATACCGCTTGCGAGGAAGACAACCATGATGTTTCCATATTTACGAAGCCTGGAACGGCGGTTTCCGCCGAGCGGAATGTAGAGATAATCGCGGAACCAGGAGGAAAGCGAAATATGCCAGCGGCGCCAGAAATCAGCAACTCCAAGAGACAGATAAGGCTGCCTGAAATTTCGCATGATTTGAAAGCCCATAATTTTGGCCGCGCCGATTGCAATGCCAGAATAACCGGCAAAATCGCAATAAATCTGAAAGGTATAGCTGAGCGTCCCGATGATCAGCGGAACACCGGTATAGCCGGTGTAATTATCATAAACCAAATCGGTCAAAATAGCGAGGCGGGAAGCGATGACCATTTTAAGAAAATAACCCCAAAGCATTAGTGTCAGCCCTTCTTTTGCCCGGACGGCGTCAAATGTATGCACTTCCTCAAACTGTTTTATCAGATTTTTAGAACGCTCGATTGGGCCGGATAAAAGGTTCGGAAAGAATGAGACAAACAGCGCGTATTTCAGAAAATTCCGCTCCGGCATGGTTTCTTTTCTGTAGCAGTCTATGATATAAGTAAGTGATTGGAATGTATAAAAGGAAATACCGATCGGAAGCAGCAAATTTAACTGTTTTTCACTGCCAAACAGTGACAGCAGAAAGCCGGCGTATTTAAAGTAAATTAAAAATGAAAGATTCAGCAATATTCCGATCGCAGTAATCCCGTTTTTTTTATGCACAGAATCTGTTTGATAAAGCAGGTTTCCGGTTACCCATGTGATCAGGGTCGAGAGTGCTAAGAAAATAACATAGACGGGCTTCTGACAAAAATAAAAAAAATAGCTCGCAAAAAGAAGCCATATATATCTGAATTTATGTGGAATCAGAAAATACAGCAATACAACAACAGGGAAAAAAAACAAAAACTGCAGGGAGTTAAACAGCATCTTATCCTCCGCCAAACGCATATTTACAAACTTGTAATCTGTTTTTGATTGTACTATAATGGTAAAGCGATGTCAATTTGAGCTGTTTTGGAAATGTATGCGTTGTAAAGATGCGGATGGCAAGGCGGCAGCAGAAAAAGGGGATACAGAATGTCTGACAAGGAAGCAAAAAAAGAGACTGTGAAGGCAGAGGTTATGGAATGGATCATCGTAGTTGAAGTCGCAATTATTATTGCCGTGATTTTGAACATGTTTATTATTGTAAATGCGGTCATTCCGACTGCTTCCATGGAAACAACAATCATGACAGGAGACCGGATCTTCGGTTACCGACTTGCTTATATCAATGATATGCCGGAGCGCGGGGACATCGTTATATTCAAATTCCCGGATGATGAAAAACAATTATTTATTAAACGCATTATCGGTCTGCCGGGCGAGACACTGGAAATGCGTGACGGCAAAATTTACATCGATGGCGGAGAGGAACCTCTTGAGGAGCCTTATCTGAATGTGGAGCCGATGGGAGATTATGGGCCTGTTACGATCCCGGAGGATGCCTATTTTATGATGGGAGATAATCGAAACAATTCGGCAGACTCCAGGTATTGGAACCAGCCGTTCTTGTATCGCAATAAAATTTTAGGGAAAGCGATATTCCGCTACTTCCCGCAATTTGGTAAAATCGAATAAACATAAATAAGGCTGTTTTTTGAAGTTGGTTATGCCTGCTCATGGCTATGAAACTGCTTCAGACATTGACGGCAATTGCCTTGCTCTCCCAGGTAAGCATATCCGACCCGGCTATTTAAATACTCATCGGTCGTGCCGAAAAAGGCGGCGTCCCGTGTGGAAAGATGCAGAATATGCGAAGCGTTGTGGATGGCACTATGAATGTCATGGGAGACCATGAGGATCGTCATGCCTTCTTTGTTTAACTCCAAAAGAATCTCATAAAATTCCTGCGTCGCAATTGGATCAAGTGCGGCGGCCGGTTCATCCAACAGCAACAGCTTGCCGGAAGCAAGCAGGGCGCGGGCAAGCAGCACTCGTTTGCGTTGTCCCCCCGAAAGCTCTTGGAAGCTTTTGCTGGATAGATTTTCAATATGAAGCTTTGAAAGCGCTTGTTTTGCAAGCCTTTTTTCTTTTTTAGAATAAAAGGGAGACAGGCCGTGTTTGTTGAGGCAACCGGAAAGGACGATTTCCATGACAGAAGCCGGAAAATCATGATTCATTTCGTCCTGCTGCGCCACATAGCCAATTTCCTTCTGCGCCATTTCTTTATCAAACATAATAGAACCGCCTTGGTTAACCTTTAAGCCCAGGATACATTTTAAGAGAGTGGATTTTCCTGTTCCATTATCGCCGACGATGCAAAGATAATCGCCATAATTGACGGAGAAGCTTAAGCCGGAAATCACAGTCGTATTTTCGTATTTGATCAACAGATCTTCACAGGTAAGCAGTGTCATAGAGACCTCCTTAAAACGATGTATCGTAGTAATTTTTTTGCAAAAATTCATCAATCCCCCATTTTTCCCTGACGAGGGCAAAGGAACCATCTTCTTTTTGCACAAAAACGGGGGGAAGATATTCAATAAACAGTGCATGAAAGCTCAATGTATATCCACCGGTCCTGTCATAGAGCACATAATCGCCTTCCTTTAGCTCGGGCATCTGTTCAACAGTCATGATTCGATCTGTTTCCATACAGGAAAAACCACATATAATTTGTTTTTTATGAGATGGGCGAGCGGTTAAAGTTTCTTGCAAAGAGACCGTGTTTTGCAAAGTGAGTCTATTCCCGTCACTGTCATACAACACATATACATAGCCGGTCTTTTTCATAAATGGGTCGATGTGCAGTCGGCCGCCATCGGTGACGACAAAACGGTCGCGGTGCGTATCTTTGACGTCCAGAACTTTCGTCAGGTATTGGATCGGCGTCGAAATGACGGCGGATCCTGGCTCGATCAGAAGTGCGGTATCCTTTGGATCAAACCAAACAGAAAGTTCTTCGGCGATTACGCGCACATAATCGTCAAATGCCTGAAAGTCTCTTTTTTTCACGAAAAAACCACCGCCAATATCGATATAGGAAAGCTCCA
>CAZBRY010000002.1:15324-28975 GCA_964494285.1 uncultured Lachnospiraceae bacterium | reverse complement strand
GCCATCCCGTCACTGGTATAAACCCAAGTGCAATGATCATTATCGCTGCGATTATTATACGGATCAGATTTTTCTTTTGCTTCTTGCTCATAAACCCCACCGTTCCGGAATTATCCACATTGTATATGCGTAAATCCCTGTTTTGCTTGGCTTCTATCAAAATGTAATATCGCAGTCATCCTCTACCTTGCGGCAGTTCTTTAAGACTTCCGGCATCACAGTCTTCGGATCAGCTCCGTCTTCGAATTCTACCGTCATCTTAAGTGTCATGAAATTCACTACTGCATGAAGAACCCCGGCTGTCTTATTTGCCGCATCTTCCATCTTATTTGCACAATTAGCGCAGTCAACATCTATCCCGTATGTCTTCTTCATATTCATTTTCTCCTTATGATATCAACAATCCACTCGCCATCTGGCAGTGGATAATTGGGATTTAGGGCATACTGTTCCGCGATGCCGTGAATTGCACACCAATAAGCGATGCCAAGCGCCATAGGATCGCCGTCTCTGATCGTCCCGCCGACCTGGCCCTGTTCAATCAGGCGTGCGGTTGGTGTATAAATATCAAAGTCCCGAAGGAGCTCCTTTACCTTCCCCGGCGCCGCGTCATTATAATTTGCCTGGCTCATCAGAATAAACATTTTTGCGACAAATGGCTCGTTTTCTATATACTGAATAATCTGCTTCGCCGCCAATTCAAAGAAAGCAAGCGGATCCCCAGCCGCCAGAGCCATTGTTCCCATCGGACCGGAAATACCATATTTAATTAGTTCTTCATAAAGTGCTTCCTTAGAGTCAAAATAATGGAATAACAGCCCCGCACTCATACCGACCGCATCGGCAATATCCTTGATCTTTGTCGCCGCATAGCCCTTGCAGATAAACAGGTCGAGGCTGGCCCGAAGGATTTCTTCCCTTCGTTTTTCTTTTTGCTTTTTACGAACGCCCATTTTGTTAAACCTCTATTCACTGAATACATATTCATTGATTTTTTATTTAATATACTATCTCATTTTAATTACCTTGTCAAGTGAATTACGGTCATCAGTATCGATTTTGTACAATATTTGCAATAAAAAAGAAATGCTGAAATATCATATTTTCAAGCATTTCCATGAGTAGCGAGAGGGGGACTTGAACCCTCGACACCACGGGTATGAACCGTGTGCTCTAGCCAGCTGAGCTATCTCGCCATGATAAATTGTCTGGTGCATGCGGTAACTATGCTTTTGTACCGCAAAATGGGACCTATAGGGCTCGAACCTATGACCCTCTGCTTGTAAGGCAGATGCTCTCCCAGCTGAGCTAAGATCCCAAGGTGGCGGATTATATCCCAAACCCGCTTTGCTATTGTACTAAATTATACCGCTCTTTGTCAATAGATTTCGTCCATATTTCTTAAAATTTTTGTAGTTTTGTCATTCCCCGATATTTTTCCATCCGCAAACTCCTCAAAAAAAGAGGCCGATAGCTGAATTTCTCCGATATACGTGACGGCGCCCGTCAGGGATACGGAGTCGTCCTCATTTACGAGTACCTCAAGCGTGCCGCCCGGCATATGGACAGCCACGGCCGCATCAATAAGGCCCATTTTGTAAGCAGCGGCAGCAGCGGCACAGGCGCTTGTGCCGGAAGCCAGCGTATAGCCGGCACCCCGTTCATAAATTTCTATTTGCAGATGATTCCTGTCGATCACGTGACAGAGCTGCATATTGATCCGTTCCGGGAACTGCGCGGCCTGTTCCACGTAAGGGCCTAAATCAAGCACCTCTTCCTTCGTCACCTTCTCCATCATGATGACGCAGTGCGGATTGCCGACGGAAACACACGTCACATTATAAAGCCTCTCCCGAAACAGCATCGCATCATTGATGATTTCCCGTTCCTCCCCTGTCACAGGTATTTGCCCCGACGCAAAGGAAACCTTTCCCATATTAACGCGAATATCGGTTCCCCGCAAATTCAAAAACTCTACCTCGACCTCTCCGCCAAGCGTACTGAGTAAAAACGGACCTTTTCTCAGGTATCCTTTATCCAGCAGATATTTGCCAAAAATACGGATGCCGTTTCCGGACTTTTCCGCCTCTGATCCATCCGGATTATAGATCTTTACTCCAATTCTCCCTTCCTCGAAAAAAGGTCCATATAAAATACCATCTGAGCCCGCGCCAAAATTGCGGTCACAGATTCGTTTGATTTTCTCCCTCGTGAGCTCCATGTCCGACCGATTTGGATCGATTACAAGATAATCGTTTCCAAGCCCCTGGTATTTGCTCATCGTCAATGCGTCCATACAAAGACCTCGTCATATTTTCCTTTACTTTTAGTATATAAAAGCCTCCTAAAAGATATGACGTTCTAATAAAAAAACAAATTAGCCCAGACGTTTCTGCCGTTTTTCGCTATCCCGCTTCGAATACACGCAGCCGCAGTAATTCTGCCTATATAGTCCGTATTTCTGAGACAATGCCACTGACTGACGATAGCCCTCACTTTTCTTAAAATCGGACGGAAGGTACGCAACCCCAACTTTGTCTCCAATGCTGCCGCCAATTTCATTCAGCTTCGCCGCATTCTTTAAGGGGCTGATGGAAAGGGTCGTCGTAAAATAGTCATACCCCCCCTCCTTTGCCAGATCAGCCGCCTCTAAAAGGCGCAGCTCATAACAGCGCAAACAGCGCTCACCACCCTCCGGTTCCTGCTCAAGACCTTTAGACAGCTCTATAAAACGTTCCGGCTCATAGGCGCCCTCCATAAATAAAATCCCAAAGTCAAATTCCTGATTCAGCGTTTCGATCAGGCGTTTCTGCTCCGCCGCCCTCTTTCGGAACTCTTCCTTAGGAGAGATATTCGGGTTGTAGTAAAACACCGTCAGTTTAAAATAAGGCGCAAGGTACAGTAAAACATAGCTGCTACATGGCGCGCAGCAGCTATGCAAAAACAGCCTCGGTCTTTCTTCCCTTTTTTCAATTTCCCGAAGAAGCTTATCCAATCTTTTCTGATAATTCACCGCATTCATCGTCTGGCCCCACATTATACTTTTCAATAAACATCTCAAGCGGAATCGGTCTGGAATACAAAAAGCCTTGTGCATAGATGCAGCCGATTTCAAGCAGCATCTTTACCTGCTCCGGTGTTTCCACACCCTCACAGATGACCCGGACACCAAGACCTTCCGCCATCTCCACGATCTTTTTCAAAATCCACTTGCCCGGATCGCTCGTCTCGGTCTTATCTAAAAATGCCCTATCAATTTTCAGCACGTCAAACGGCATATCCCTCAGCAGGTTTAAAGAGGAAAAGCCAGAACCAAAATCATCGATCGACAGATCCATATTCAATTCTTTCAGCTGCTTCATGACATCCAGCATCCGCTCCCGCTCATGAAAAAATACTGTTTCTGTCAACTCCAGCTCTATCAGACCCTTGGGAATTTTATAGTTCAAAAGGATTTGCTGCACGTGCAGCGTGTACCCCGGATCGTGCAGCAGGTAACGGGACTGGTTAATCGAAACAGGATAAACCGTGCGGCCCTCGTCAAGCATCTGCCGCAAATAACCGCAAATCCTCTCCAGCATGTAAAAGTCAATTTTTTCTATAAAACCATTTTTCTCAAATATCGGTATGAAATTATTCGGCGGAATAATGGTGCCGTCTTTCTTTTTCCAACGCACCAATGCTTCCGCACCGGAAATTTTATCCTGTTTCATATCCCACTTCGGTTGTAAATAAGGAACAAACTCTCCGGCCTCCATAGCCGCTTCCATTTTGGACTCGATATCCTCGCGTGTTCTCGTCTCCTCCATTAAGCTCTCTTCATAACCGCCTACCAAATCCTTCGAGTTGGTGTTGACAGATTTTCTAGCAAGGTTTGCCTTATCCATCATGTCCGAAATGTCTTCCCGGTAATCATTGACAACATAATAGCCACTTTTGATTCGAATGGGGTAATTCATATGAATCGCACTCGCCGCTTTGTTTAGCTTCTCCTCCAAAAAACGCTTCCGATCTCTGTCACGCCCGTCATTCACGGCAAGGCAAATAAAACGATCGGCGCTGATCCTTGCAAAAGTCTCATTATAGCTGAAGCTATCTCTGGAAGCCTCGACCATTGCTCGCAATACCAGATCAGCTCTTTGGTGTCCATACCCCTCATTGATGTAACGGAAATTTAAAATATCAAAACAAATTACAACGTATGGCAACTCGCGGTGATCTTTCAGAAGCTCCGTCGCTTTCATTTTAAAATGATTCTCATTTGGCGCATCAGTCAGCGCATCCCGATAGGCAAGCCTGGCGATCTCTTTTTGATCCTCACTGACAAACCTTCTAATCACGCCGGCCAAAAGTAACAGAAGAACAATGATGCCGGTTATGGAAAGACTCGCTTCGAGCTTGGCTGGCTTTATGATTTGGTCAATTTGTGCCTCAGAAATACAGTAAACAAGATTAACTCCATCCGCCCTCGGAAGCGGCATAAAAAACAGGTAAAGATCGCCTTCATCTACTTCGGTCTTCATACTGCCCGTCTCGCCCGATGCAAGATTCTGTCTGAAGGCAGACTCGAAATCTGCCGCCTTTCCTTCATCGGAAATATGAGCCATCAAGCGTATATAAAAATTACTATGATCAAATCCCCCTGCATCCGCTGTTTCAACAGAGGCTATAATCATGCCATTATCATCTAGCAGATAACATTCGGCCACCTGCATCAGATAGCCCATATCCAAATCTTCAAACAGTTTTTCAGTCTGATCAATACAGATCAGATAGCCCCGCACGATTCCGTCCATCACAACCGATGAGAGTATGGAAAAGGTAGCTTCCTCCTCATTAAAATATTGCTTATCTAAATAAACATCCTTTGTCTCTACCGCATTCAGTTCTTTCAAAAGCAGCGAAACATCTGCAGAGGAAACATTGCCCGATGCATGATAAAGTGTCCCCGAAGAGCTTAAATAATAAATCTGATCAAATATTTCCTTTTGCTCAAACTCCGAAAGCATTTCCAAAACGCTGTCCTTTGTGATCTCTCCACTTTGCGCAAAACGCTCTGCCTCCTGCGTAATCATCCTGCAATTGCTTTCAATCGTACTTCCTAGCACCTGCGCTCCAAACTGCGACTGTGTATAAATCGAGTCATAAGCAAGCTGTTTAAAGGTATGTATTGCACTATAAATATGGAAACCGCAGATGCCCAGGCAAATCAGGAAAAGAACCGAACAGGCTGCAACTAGTCTGGTGATTTTATACACTGGTTTTTTTCTCTTTTTTCGTCTGTATCCCGATGCTTTTTTATTGAACATGATAGCCCCTCATAATCATTTTATCTAAAATAAGTAATACCGGATTCAAACAGCTTCATATCCTGTTCTCCGTATATATTCATGGCAACGCTGTCTCCCCGTCTTTCCGAATGTGCCATCTTTCCAAGGCATCTGCCATCCGGACTTGTAATTCCCTCAATTGCCATATAAGAGCCGTTTATATTCCATTCCTCATCGAGGGAAACAGTTCCGTCAATATCCACATACTGGGTCGCAACCTGTCCATTTGCAAACAGTGTTTTCAGCCACTCGTCGTTCGCAACAAACCTGCCCTCACCATGAGAGGCCGGAATTACGTAGGTGCCGCCGAGCTCAGCCTTTAAAAGCCATGGTGATTGATTGGAAACCACCTTTGTATAAACCATCTTAGACACATGGCGGTTGATTGTATTAAAGGTCAATGTCGGAGAATCCGCAGTCTGCCCCATAATCTGTCCTTCCGGCACAAGTCCAAGCTTAATCAGCGCCTGAAAACCATTGCAGATACCGAGCGCAAGACCGTCCCTTTGATTAAGCAGTTCTGACACAGCTTCCTTGATTGCCGCATTCTGAAATGCAGTTGCAAAAAACTTCGCGGAACCATCGGGCTCGTCACCCGCGGAAAACCCGCCGGGGAACATAATAATCTGCGCCTGACGAATGCTTTTCTCAAATACAGATACGGAATCTCTGATGTCCTGTGCCGTCATGTTTGTAAATACCTTTGTCACAACAGAAGCGCCCGCGCGTTCAAATGCCGCAGCGCTGTCATATTCGCAATTTGTACCGGGAAATACCGGAATGAATACAGTCGGCTTAGCGACCTTGTTTTTGCATAGATATACACTGTCCGCCCTATACAGCTTCGATTCGAGCAGATCCGTCTTCTTTCCGGTTTTTGTCGGAAATACCTTTTCTAAAGTCCCCTTCCATGCAGATAGTGCTTCCTCCATCGAAATAGACATTCCTTGATAAATAAAGGCGGCTTCCTCCATAACCTCACCAATTACCGTGTAAGTAACGGCGAGCCTTCCGACCCTGTCCGCAGGAACTTCCGCAAGCAGCGATCCAAAGCATGCTTTGAACAGATCCTCACCCGCAAAGCTATGCTCAATCTTTACGCCAAGACCGTTTCCAAATGCCATTTTACTCACTGCCGCCGCAATTCCTTTACCGTCCGGCGCATAGGCCGAAATAACATTACCGTCCTGGATATCTTGACGAAACTTCTCATAAACATCCTTAACCATATCATAGTGTGGAAGCATAAAAGCGTCTTTTTCGATATCGACAAGGATCAGCTTATTTCCGGCTTTCTTAAGTTCAGGCGTCAAAATATCCTGCTGCTTTGCAACATCAACCGCAAAGGACACAAGCGTTGGCGGCACATCAATCTCGTTAAAGGAACCGGACATGCTGTCCTTGCCGCCGATAGAAGGCAGACCAAAGCCGAGCTGAGCGGCAAACGCGCCGAGCAGGGCAGCAAACGGCTGACTCCATCTGGAAGCATCCTCTGTCATCCTTCTGAAATATTCTTGAAATGTAAATCGTATCTTTTTATAGTCTCCGCCCGCCGCCACAATTCTTGCCACGGATTCGAGCACGGCATATACCGCGCCGTGGTAAGGACTCCAAGAAGACAAATATGGATCAAAGCCATAGCTCATCATTGTTACAGTATCCGTTTTCCCCTTTAACACAGGCAGCTTTGCAACCATCGCCTGCGTTTCCGTAAGCTGATATTTCCCGCCGTACGGCATCAACACGGAACCGGCTCCGATCGAGCTGTCAAACATCTCCACGAGCCCTTTCTGCGAACAAACATTCAAATCGCGCAGTGTCGTAAGCCATGCTTCCCTGACGTCTCCCTTAGCAAGCGCCTTTGCAACGCCGGGAAGTTCCGGGGATGCAAAAAATCCATTTGCTTCCTCCGGCATTTCTACCTTGACGTTCGTCTCCTGATGCGCGCCGTTTGTATCCAAAAAGGCTCTTGACAAGTTGACAATTTCCTCTCCTCTCCAAAGGAGTACGAGTCTGGGTGACTCTGTCACCACTGCTACCTCAATTGCCTCTAAGTTCTCTTCCTTCGCATATGCTAAAAACTGCTCCACATCTTTTTTCGCGATGACGACCGCCATTCTTTCCTGAGATTCCGAAATGGCGAGCTCCGTCCCATCCAGACCCGCATATTTCTTCGGCACCTTGTCTAAATTGATTTCCAGACCGTCCGCCAGCTCGCCGATCGCTACCGACACACCGCCGGCACCAAAATCATTACATTTTTTGATCAGTCGACTGACCTCTGCCCTGCGAAACAGCCTTTGCAGCTTTCTTTCCGTGGGGGCGTTGCCCTTTTGTACCTCCGCGCCGCATGTTTCGATCGACTGCTCCGTATGCACCTTGGAAGAGCCTGTCGCTCCGCCGCAGCCGTCGCGTCCGGTTCTGCCTCCGAGCAGGATAATGCTGTCGCCCGGATCGGAGGTTTCTCTGATCACATTCCTTCTCGGCGCCGCACCCATGACCGCACCGATTTCCATCCGCTTCGCCACATAGTTGGGGTGATAGATTTCTTTTACATAGCCGGTTGCCAAACCGATCTGATTGCCATAGGAAGAGTAGCCGCTTGCGGCGCCCCTCACAAGCTTTTTCTGGGAAAGCTTGCCGCGCAGCGTCTCGTTTAAAGGGACTGTCGGATCTGCCGCGCCCGTCACCCGCATCGCCTGATAAACATAAGAACGTCCCGAAAGCGGATCGCGGATCGCGCCGCCAAGACATGTCGCCGCACCGCCAAACGGTTCAATTTCCGTCGGATGATTGTGCGTCTCATTCTTGAAGCTCACAAGCCACTCCTCTGTCTCTCCGTCAATTTCCACAGGCACAACAATCGAACAGGCGTTAATCTCATCTGATTCCTCTATATCCTGCAATTTACCATCCGCCTTCAATTTGCGCATCGCCATCAGCGCAAGATCCATCAGGCAGACAAATTTATCTTTTCTTCCTTTAAAAATCTCTTCCCGCACGTCCAAATAGTTTCGGTAGGTCTCTTCGATCGGCCTTTTATAATAGCCCTCCTCAAAGATGACGTCCGTAAGCTCCGTCGAAAACGTCGTATGACGGCAGTGATCCGACCAATAGGTATCCAGCACGCGAATCTCCGTCATAGAAGGGTCTCTGTGTTCTTCGTTTTTGAAGTAATTTTGGATATGAAGAAAATCCTGAAACGTCATGGCAAGTCCCAAAGAATCGTATAGTTCCTTAAATGACGGCTCCTGCATATCCCGAAAACCATCAAAAATCAAAATATCGGCCGGCTCCTCAAATTCCGTTACAAGCGTATCCGGCTTTACCATGCCAGTTTCACGAGAATCCACAGGGTTGATGCAATAGCTCTTAATCCTCTCGAATTCATCGTCCGAAATCGTCCCTTCCAGACAATAGGTGACCGCCGTCTTGATGATCGGCTCCTCATCCTCCATTAAGAATTTCACACACTGGACAGCCGAGTCTGCCCGTTGGTCAAACTGTCCCGGAAGATACTCCACGGAAAATATCCGTGTCTGCCCGTCCCTGGGAAAATCCTCTTCATAGAGCAAATCTACCGGCGGCTCAGAAAAAACAGTGGCACAAGCGCGCCCATAAGTCTCATCAGAAAGATTTTCAATATCATACCGGATTAACTCCCGCACACGATCAATTCCCCTGATATCCAAATAGCTTGTGATTTCCTCACTCAGCTCTTTTGCCTTTACTGCAAAAGGCGCCCTTTTTTCCACATAAATCCGCTTAACCACTGTTCATTTCTCCTTTTTGTGTGTTGTCCTATTAGTTATTAATTCCATCCGGGTAACTATCAAGCGCCTGATAAGCCATATATTCCGGTTTGTCCTTATCCGTAAACACAAAGCCGAGTATCCCTCTGCCCGTGTGGGCGCCGATCGCACATCCCACACACGAATGCAGGATCCTTACAGGAGAAATCTGTTCCCGCATAATCTCCTCAAACAGGACGGCTGATTCCTCATCCTCCCCATGCACAATACCTACCATTGCATCGGAGAAATCCGAGCGATTCTTCAGCGCTTCCTCAACAAGCTTTTTCAATGCTTTTTTCCTGCCTCTGACCGAATACAGCGACCTTAGGGCACCGTCTTCATTGATCTCAATCACGGGCTTGACATCGAGCACCTCCCCGACTGAGCCTTTTACCTTTCCAATCCTGCCGCCCTTAATCAAATAATGCAGCGTATTAACCGTAAAATAATGCTTGATATGATTGTCCGCATAGTACAAAGCCGCGTCCTTGATCAACGTATCAGGCGCACCCTGCTCCTGCATCAACAGAAGCTTGTAAACAAGCAGCCCAAAACCAAGGGAAGCGCAGTGCGAATCCACGATCGTCATTTTGAAATCCGGATATTCCTCCAGCAGATCGCGGTAGGCAAGCGTCGCTGCGCCAAAGGTACCGGCGATTCCCGTCGAAAAGCACAAATACAGCACCTCTTCCCCATTTTGCGCATAGGGGCGGAAGCTTTCTGTAAACATATATTCATTGATATGGTAGGTTTTAATATCGTTTTCCTTATCATCCAGTAATCCATAAAATTCCCTTGTCGTTATATCGACCCTGTCCAGATGATCCACTCCGTTGATCACAACCGGAGTCGGGATAATTTTCAACTGATACTTCTCTTCGATCCACACCGGCATATCTGATGCGGAATCCGTCACTATTTTCATCACGGTATTCTCCTTGCAGTTTCGTCCTTCGTCACATACTACCATACGGAGTTCAAGTGTGGTATCAGGAAATATAATTCATCGCTTCCCGCAGCGTATCCACACCGAGCAACCTGATATTCCCCTTATGCAGAATCTGTCCCATTGCGCTCTTTGGCAAAATACACGTTCGAAAACCAAGCTTTTCCGCCTCCTGCACACGCAGTTCCGGCATACTGACAGAACGAACCTCGCCGCTCAAGCCAACTTCGCCGAATACGATGAAGTCCTCCGGTATCACTTTATTTTTGTAGCTCGACAAAATGGCGAGCACAATTCCAAGATCGACAGCCGGCTCCGCTAGACGCATACCACCCGCCACATTCACATAGGCGTCGCAATCCGACATTTTCAGGCCGATTCGCTTTTCTAAAACCGCCATAAGCAGATTGACCCTGTTCAAATCGGCACCGGTGGCCTGTCGCCTCGGAATCCCGAAGCTCGTCTGACATACGAGTGCTTGAATTTCTATCAGAAGCGGACGCGTTCCTTCCATTGCACATACAACGACAGAACCGCTGGCATTCTTAGGTCTCCCTGAAAGCATATATTCCGATGGATTTTTCACTTCGACAAGTCCTTCGCTCCGCATTTCAAACACACCAATCTCATTCGTGGAGCCAAATCGATTTTTAACACCGCGCAGAATCCGATAAGAAGCGTGCCTGTCTCCCTCGAAATAAAGAACGGCATCCACCATATGCTCCAGCACACGCGGTCCGGCTACCATGCCTTCCTTTGTCACATGTCCGACAATAAAAATCGCAACACCAAATCCCTTCGCAAGCTGCAATAACAGCCCCGTGGTCTCACGCACTTGAGAAACGCTGCCGGGTGCTGAGGAAACATCCTCGCTGAACATCGTCTGAATCGAATCGATGACAACCGCCTCGGGCTTTTCCCTGCGAACGACCTCTTCAATATCTGACAGATTCGTTTCGCAAAGCAGAGACAGACAGTCGTTAAACTCTCCGATTCGCTCCGCCCGCATTTTGATCTGCTTAAGCGATTCCTCGCCCGAGATATATAACACCTGATGCTGATCATCGGAAAGCTGCTTGCATACCTGCAATAGCAGCGTCGACTTTCCGATACCAGGGTCGCCACCCACTAAAACAAGGGAGCCGGGTACAATACCGCCTCCCAAAACTCTGTCCAGTTCCTCGATATGGGTCTTGACCTTCTCATCCTCAGTCAAACGGATCGCCGAAATTTTTTCCGGCATTTTCCGTTCTCCGGGTCGTCGAGGGGTTGCATCGCCCTTTCCTTTCAGCGATTTGGAAACCGTCTCCTCAACAAACGCATTCCACTCTTTACAGGAAGGACACTGCCCCATCCACTTGGAAGATTCAAAGCCGCATTGGCTACAATAAAACAACGTCGTAAGCTTTCCTTTTGCCATGCTTCTCCTACTCGACAATCTTAACCGGAATTTCTCCTTCGTCTACAAGTTCTACGCTGATGCTCAGCTTTCCGCCGAGATTCGTCTTCATCTTGCCGACGCTCTTTTCAGACACAAACACCTCGTATTCCGTATCTTCTTTTAGTCCAACCGTAATTTGCGCATCCATAGCGCCGCTCACGGCGAACTCTACACCCTTCTCCGTCAATTTGAACTCATTTACGCTGGTTCCCGGCACAGATTCGTAGACAAACATACCATCCCGCTCCAGCTTTGTTATTTCAGAAAATGTCTTTACCTTATAAAGATTTCCGGCGCATTCATAATCCTCGAGCTTTGCCTTCTGCGCTAATTCATGATTGCCAAAGCTCAAAGAACCGTCTTTTTCCGTACGAATAAGTTCCTTTATCACTGACATGATGTTCAGTCCTCCTAAGTAAATTATACTGCTTCTAATAGTATACTCTATATCTGTCTTATTTTCCAGCCATTTTAATCTCATTTTTCCCTTCAATTTTCCGGAGAGAAACGATAACCTCCTGCCCCTCCCTGATGCGCCCCTCCAGTATTTCTTCCGCAAGCTTATCCTCCAGCATCGTCTGGATTGCACGTCGGAGCGGCCTTGCTCCATACTTTTTATCAGCGCCCTTTTCAACAATGTATTTCTTGACCGTATCACGCACGGTCAGCGTAATATTCATCTGCTCTTTCGCGCGAGCCGCAAGATCACTCACAAGCAGTGTTACAATTTTTTTCATATTTTCTTGATTCAGCGCATGGAAAACAATAATTTCATCGATTCGGTTAATAAACTCGGGTTTGAAAATATGCTTTACTTCCTCCATGACACCCGATTTCATTTTTTCGTAATCCTGTCTCTCGTCTTCCACAGCTGCAAAACCAAGCCTTTTGGGATCGATGATTCTGCCCGCTCCTGCGTTTGATGTCATAATGATGACACAGTTTTTGAAGCTGACCTTGCGGCCGGCCGAATCGGTAATATGACCATCATCGAGTACCTGCAGTAAAATATTAAACACATCGGGATGCGCCTTTTCGATTTCATCAAATAAAATAACGGAATACGGATTTCTACGCACCTTTTCAGAAAGCTGACCGCCTTCCTCGAAGCCGACATAGCCCGGAGGGGATCCGATCATCTTTGATACGGTATGCTTCTCCATATATTCGGACATATCCACACGGATTAACGCGTTTTCTGTACCAAAAAGCACCTCAGATAATGTCTTAGAAAGCTCCGTCTTGCCGACTCCGGTCGGTCCTAAAAACAGGAACGACCCAATTGGACGGTTTTTCTCCTTTAATCCGATTCTGCCGCGTTTGATCGCTCTGGACACAGCGCTCACCGCTTCCTCCTGCCCAATAACGCGCTTCCGCAGTTCCTTTTCCATGCGCAGCAGCTTTGCGCTTTCACCCTCTGCCAGCTTTTTCACCGGTATTTTTGTCCATTCGGAAACAACATCAGCGATCTCATCCGCATCGACAACCGGCTTCTTTTCTTTCAGGCTGCTTTCAAAACGTTTTTTCTTCCTGTCATAGGCCTTTTTAATATTCTCCTGTTCGCGCTTTACAGCCGCATATTCCTCCATCCGATCCGTCTTTAAATATAGTTCTTTTTCTGCTTCAAGTCCCACTAACTCCTGCTCCATCTCGCCCAGTCCGACAGGTACCTTTAATCCGTTTAAACGTACCTTCGATGCTGCTTCATCCATCAGGTCAATGGCCTTATCAGGCAAAAAACGATCATTAATATAGCGCGCCGACATCTGAGCTGCCGCGATCACCGCAGCATCGGTAATCTCGACCCCATGGTGTTCTTCATAATTCCCTTTAATTCCCTGCAAGATCCTGATCGTCGTTTCCTCACTTGGCTCCTCAACAGAAATCGGCTGGAAACGCCTCTCCAAAGCCGCGTCCTTTTGAATATATTTCCGGTACTCCTCATAGGTCGTAGCACCAATCAGCTGAATTTCTCCGCGCGCCAGAGACGGCTTCAAAATATTGGAGGCGTCGATCGCCCCCTCAGCACCGCCCGCACCGATGATCGTATGCAGTTCATCTAAGAACAGCAGAATATTTCCCGCTTCCGTGACCTCCTTCACAACCTTTTTGATGCGTTCCTCAAATTCGACGCGGTATT
>CAZBRY010000002.1:1621-15314 GCA_964494285.1 uncultured Lachnospiraceae bacterium | reverse complement strand
TCCTGCACCGTCTCCGGGACATGCCCTGCGACGATCCTCTTCGCAAGTCCTTCGACGATTGCGGTTTTCCCGACGCCCGGTTCTCCGATCAGACAAGGATTGTTTTTGGTCCGCCTGCTCAAGGTCTGGATGATCCGGGTAATTTCCATCTCTCTTCCGACCACGGGATCCAGTTTTCCTTCCTCTGCAAGTGCCGTCAAATCCCTGCTGTACTGATCGACGAGAAGACCGGTTCCTTTAGCCTTTCTCTTCCCGCTTTTGGCATTTTGCAGTTCTTCCTTATATTGAGAAACATCCTCACCCATCGCCACAAGCAGATCGACATACAGCTTCTGCGGGTTAACGGCAAGCGTATTCAGCAATCGAATCGCGAGATTTTCTCCGTCTTTGATCAAGGAGAGCAGCAAGTGCTCCGTTCCGATCTGTTTCACTTTAAAATGAGCGGCTTCTTCCCCACTCTTTACAAGGATTTCTTCCACCTTGGGTGTGAAGCCGTCCCTCTCTTTAATGCTCACGTCAGAACCCGGTGCAATCTGCTGCTCAATCAGCTCAACAATATTTTCCATGCTCACACCGTTTGCCAGCAACACTTTAGCAGCTACACCTGTCCCCTCCTTAATTAATCCCAAAAGCAGGTGCTCTGTTCCGATATAACCATGTTTCAATTCTCTCGAAAGCTTTCCTGCTAATTCCAATGCCTTCTTTGCTTTTTTTGTATAGTTTGATGCCATAGCAGTCTCCTTCAAATCATGTTCTATTTATTTCTTTATACACCTGGGCAGCCATATTCCGCAAATATCTCATCAATCACTTCATGAACTTCATCCGCAGTGATATTTTTCAGGCTTGCTCTGGCGAGTAAAACCAAAAGCTCCTCTTTCATTTCCTCCATCGCCCGTAGCTTGTTAATATCGATTGCAATCACTGCTCCTCTGCGGCGGTCAATTTTGATATAGCCCTCTTCCCGCAGCACGGAATAAGCCTTGTTCACTGTGTGCATATTGATGCCAATCAGCTCTGCAAGCTGCCGCACCGAAGGAAGCGTATCTCCTTCTTTTAATCGGGAAGTCGCAATCCCAATAATAATCTGGTTACAAAGCTGTATATAAATTGCTTCCCCACTGTTAAAATCAATTTCTACTATCATCCGTTCACCTTCTTTTATTTGGCCACACATAGGAGCAGGCAGTTTCTCTGTGATATTTATACTAACACAGCTAGCATATTTTGCAAGTAAAACATCCATAAATTTTATATGAAAAAATAAGAAAAAGAACAAAAGCAGCTCCTCATTTTTATATTTTGAAGCGCCGCCTTTGTATGTTTGAAACAAACCCTTTTCAATTCTTTTTTATTTTGCGAAATTCTTTAATTCTTTAGCTGATCTTGCTATATTTTCCAACTGCGTAGCAAATTCATGCATAGAATCGACTGCCTGTTCTGATGTATGTAATCCTTCCGAAGAGCTTGACGCAACCTCCTCACTTGTCGCGGACAGTTGACTGATATTATCGGAAATAATTGTGGTGCTCCCGATGATATCCGCGATCAGTATATCCGTATTGCTAATAATTTCTGTAAGCGAAGAAACTTCCTTCTCGATCAGCATGAACTTCTCACGACTGACATCAATCATTTCATTTTGCTTTTCAACGGTAGAAATCGTATCTCCAACGCTACTGTTGGCGCGTATTGCGTAATCGTTCAAATCCGTAATAATATCCTTAATCCGATTCGAAGACTCCTTTGTCTGCTCAGCGAGCTGTCTGATCTCGTCCGCCACAACAGAAAAACCCTTGCCCGCCTCGCCCGCTCTTGCCGCCTCGATCGAGGCATTCAGAGCAAGAAGGTTTGTCTGGGAAGAAATACTGAGTATTGTTGTAACAATCTTCTGAACCTCTTCAACCTTTGTTGTCAAAAGCGCCGTACTTTCCACCGTAGCATGACTCGCCTCATCAACAATTTCCGCCTGCTCCTTGAGCTGCTTCACCAATATAACACCGTCGCTGACAGTTTTCAGCGTCCCCTGTGCCGCGGTTATCATTTTAGAGGTTTCTTGCTCCGCAGTGTCCGTATTCTGTCGGATCTCAGTACACATAACCGCCTGCTTTTGAATCGCCTCGGCCGTATTCTCAGTACTCTGAGCAATGTTGCGCATTGCGAAGTGGTTTGTATCAATACAACTTGACAGATCTCTCATCGTATCCTGCGCTTCCTCAAAATGTTTTCCTATTTCGTTTGCAACCGCAATCATCTTTTTTGAGGATTCTTTTTGATCATCTGCTGCGTCTTGAATCGAATCGTTGTTTTCTTTATTAAAATTTTGCAGCATTCCCGAAATAAAAATAGAACTAAGACAACACAATGCAGTTGCAATCACCTGTATCATGATCTCCGAAACATCAGCTGTTCCGCTTGCGATTCCCATTGTAACCTTTATGACCGTGCAGATCGCTACAATGACGCACCCTATCACGATCAGACGTCGGTAGAGATATACCATCGCCATCAACATAATCGGAAAGCAGTATACATAGGTGGCGTTGGAGCTGCCCGCCAGAATTACAACCACATACGACAGGGAGGCAGCCCCTACAATCAAGTCGCATCCAAGCCTCCTTCCCGAAACTTTACAAGCCCCACAATTGCCATAAGCAGGCTCAGTGCACAGACTCCGATTTGAATGTAGGTACCTAATGATGCCTTTCCCGCATTGATATCGGAAAACACCGTAAACGCAATTCCCAGGATAATGACCACCGAAATACGGAAAACCAGCGAATTGGCACGACTGTATTGTGATTTGTTCATCTTGAGTTACCCCTTTCCATTGAAAAATTGTTGTTGTGGTTTTTTATTATTCATCTAAATTAATAAATTCAAATTCAAAATCCTCGTCCAAATCCAGTTCCGGCTGCGATATGGGTAACTGCTCCGGCTGCGATATGGGTAACTGCTCCGGCTGCTCATAAACCGGTGTTTCCAACTCTTCTTCCGAATTTGTACGATACATCGGTGGCAGATCCTCCAAGCGGTTACCGCGGGGCCTTCTCGCATCTTCCAGCGAATCCTTCATCGTGCCTTCAAGCTCCGACCAGTCAATGGACTGTGGTTCTTCAAACTTCTGCTTATCTTTTCTGCCTTTGGGCTCTTTTTTTTCCCTTTTTTCTTTTTTCTCCTTATGGCGGGGACGAAAAAATTCGTCATCATCCTCCCGCTCATAATCGTCGATCATTTCCAGATCATCATCCCCGTCATGGTTGTCGTGTTCGTCCTCGCCACTGTTATCATCCATACCTTTTTCTATATGATCAACCGCCTCATCCTCTTCATCGATATAATCATAACTCTGATAATCTCTCAGCTTTAAAAACATATTCAGCATCACAATCAATAAAATCAGCAAAATGACAGCCATAATGCAAATAATCAGCAGCCTCCTGTTAGACTGCTCTTTATAATCGCCCGAGTCAGACGTATCGTTGCTTGTTTCAACCACATTTCCATTCTCGTCCGTCGTTGTACGGATTACCTGTAAAAAACGTTGGTAAGTCCCTTCCGTCTGGTCATATAAATACCACCCCTCATTTCCTTCTGAGCTGATTGCGTATAGCAGGAAAAAGTCAGCACTCGAAACATCCTCGCTCAAAACAGCGGTTTCCTCTTCACCCTCCTCTGATGTTCCGTCCGCAATCATATATGCCTCTAGAGTCTGGTCATTCCACTGCAGCGTCGCTTTGGTAAAGCCTGTCGGAACAGTTGTTGTTTCCTCCGCCGGAAGGACAATAATGAATCGATTTTCAATTCCTCGAATGATACGAAAATCAGAAAGTTCTCCCGTCGTCTGGTCATAAATATAAAAAGCGCCATTATTTCCGGTTACATCCGTTACATAGAGCAGCACAATCTCTCCCATATCAAATTGCGCAGCCTCAACCATCTGTTCTTCATAGGTGACGGTCGTCTTATGAAACAGCTCTGGCATGAATTCGTCCGCAAACACAGTAGACACAACCTTAGTGCCATCGGCGGACATGATCGTTCCCTCTTCTATGCCAGTCACTGTCTGTTCTATGCCGCCTGCGGCAGCTGCCGTGTCTTCGCCGTCCACGGCAATCTGTATGCTGTCTGTTGGCACATTGGCGCCATCTCCGTCTAAAATAGCAGAAACCTTCACTTCTGCCGTCCCGCCCGAGAGCACGGAAAAGGAAATATCGACCTCGGTATCCGTCAGTGTGACCAGACCTCCGCCGCCTCCGCCGTAATCCTTATTACATTCAAGAAAAGACAAACGTTTCGCATCATATTCTACAGAAATCTGCGGTGCCTCCGCCGCACCTGCCGGATTTTCCGCTTTCACACTCACAGTAACTGTATCCCCTACAACAGCCGTATCCATATCCGCCGATAATTTCACACTTCCGGCGGCATAAACCCTGTCGGCAGACAGGATGCAAAGCGCCGCTATCAATGCCACGGCCCCTGTCATCTTCCATTTTCCTCGATGCATATAAAAACTCCTTCCGCGTACAACCGCTTAGTTTCTTTGTACTGTCAGCGTATAAGTCTTTGTATTTCCATTCTGTGCCTTGCAAACGATGGAAATTACATTCGTGCCGACATTCAAATTTACCTGACCGGTACCTCCGACACTCGATGTATTTGCAACCGGTGTCGCTCCAATATTGATTGTTCCAACACTATTATCTACAATTAGATAATAATTATCTGCAATCGGGCTAAAGCCAGGTGTAATTGTCTGGTTATCAATCCAAAGTGCCGACAGATAGTTATTCGGGTTTGAATCGGAAACCGGTTTTGCACAGGCTGCTTCAGGCATATTGTTATAATAGGGAATCTTAAACACAAGCGGGGTGTTTAAGTCCGAATACGCTTTTTTCATTCTTGCCGATTCCGCGGAAGCAGCAAGGACATTGCTCATATACTGGTGGGAGTAAATCCCATTTGCGCTGTTTACAACATTAAACTTTTGAAAATACAGCGTATTCTGTCCCTTCTTAACATATTTTTCACTCACATATTTAGCGCTTCCCATAATTGATTTATAGCGCGAGTTCCACGGCCGATCATATGCCTCATCAGAGCCTTGGGCATAAATTAATCCGTTGATCGTGGCAGTATTGCCTCCAGCCGCGTAAGCTCCAATATTAAAGAAATTAAATAAATTCTCATAACCGGCCACCGCTCCCGAAATACTTTGGCTTGTCCCATAGACTCCCTGTTCCTGCAGGCAGCGTGCCGCAAGATGGTAGGGGCTGATGCCCAAAGAGGAGCCTACTTCCGAAAAGGTGCTTGCATAAGATCTCGTAGCGCCATCCGTATCTGTATAAGAGCCGCTCATAAACGTGGACGCTAAAATATTTGATACGCCTGCTTCGTTTTGATAATCTTGATGTTCCAGCGTTTCAAACTGAAAAATACCACTTTCATCCAAAAAGTTCCTCGGATCCATGTAATACTGAATCAATTCTCCAGAGGCCGATGCCCAGCTTCCGCCGTCAAAGCCGTACCATGCGTTCTGAGCCCAGTCATATGCCTGTGGCTCCGTCGATTTCCATGAGGAAATACTCGACTTGGCAATGAGATTCTTGCCCACGGAGCTTTCCGCCGTTACTGCACTATTCCAATCCAAATTTGTATGAACCGTCTCAAATCTCCAGTTTGGATATTTTTCATGCAATGCGCGCAAGCTGTTTTTGTAGCTTTCCGGCAGCGCTGAAATAGACGCTTCAAAATCCGCAGAGCCAAGCGCTGCCTGCTGCGTTGTCGTCGTGTTGATCGTTACAAGATCCGAACGGACATAGCCGCTTTTTTCGCTTCCCTGATAAGAAAAGGAAACTTGATACCATTTATATCCATCACTCCCTGTCGTTTCTCCAAGTATTGTTACCCCATATCCGGTATGAAGCTGTACGACAACGCTTCCATTTACAGCACTTTCCCTGATACGGACGCCGGTTCCTTTAATGGATCCGGTCGAGGTGTTACTTTCCGCCGTCCGTACAGGCATCTCCTCAACAGTTACATAATCCGATCGTATCCATCCGGTTCCTGCCGTATTGTTATAAGAATAGGAAATCTGATACCACTTCTTTCCGTCAGTTCCATCCTTTTCGTCTTTCACAGTCACGGAATGTCCTGTGCTCAATCTGCACAAAACTTCCCCACTTACTGCCTCTTTTCTGACATTAACATTGATTCCTTTTACGGCTCCATTTCGGTCTGTGGCAACAGCCGTTAATGCCGTATTACCCGACACACTCGTCGACTCCTTTATTGTCACACCTTCCACAAAGTCTGAACGGATATATCCGTTCTGCGCTGTCAGATTATATATAAATGAAATTTTATACCAGGTAATTCCGTCGCTGCCTTTTGTCTGCTCCGTCACCGTTACGGACTGACCGCTATTCAGCTTACAGAGAATTTCACCGCTTACCGGTTCTTTTCTGATGTTAATTCCGTTCCCCTTCACTGTTCCAATCTGGGTCGCGGATGAAGAGGCTGTTGACGCGGTCGTTTCTGTAACGGTTACATAATCCGCGCTCACATAGCCCGTCATAGCCGTCCCGTTATAGGTAAACTGTACTTTATACCAGTTCTTTCCATCCCCGCTCGCGGCCTCCAGCACGGTCACCTCCGTGCCGGTATTAAGCGCACAGGAAACTGCTCCCGTTACCGATGCAGTCGCTCGTACGCGGACAGAATTACCTTTGATCGTTCCCTTTTTCGTGGAGGTGGTACTAGTTCCCGCTACCGTGGTCGGCTGTGTGACCGTAGTCTCCGTCACCGATATCAGATCAGCGCGAATATATCCCGTTACCTCCGCACCGCCCGTCAATGCTGCCGAAACGGTCACTTTATACCATTTTTGAGAATCATCTCCCGTGACAGTTTCAGATACGGTAACCGACCCGCCTTTTGTCAGTGTTGCCATCACAGTGCCAGTCGTGGAAGCCGTCTTTCTTACACGAATGCTGTTTGCGGTAACCGTTCCCATCAGTATCTTTACCGAAGACGAAGACGCCCCTGTATTAGAAACTGCAATGCTTCCGCTTGCACTCACTAAATCGGAACGAATATAACCTTTGTAATTATTTCCATTCTTTGTGAAACTAACATAATACCATGTGTTTCCATCCGCTCCTACCGCGGCAGATTCTATCGCGACGCTTTGCCCGCTGCCAAGAGTCGTTCTGATACCGGCCGTCGTTGACGCTTCCTCGCGTACAATCACATTTGCTCCTTTAATCGTGCCTGTTCCGGAGACTGCTCCCGTTTGTGCGGCATTCGAAGACGTGGCAACACTGGTGCCGCCCGTATTTGTTGTAGTTGTAGCCGGTGTGGTGGATTTTTTAACAAGATCGGAACGAATATAGCCTGTCGAACCGGATACGGTAACCTGATACCATACCTTTCCGTCGGAACCGGTCTTTTCATCTGTAATCGTTACAACCTCATCCTTTGTAACTCCAAATGCAAAAGCAGAAGCCGTAGATGCGCCCTGACGCACCATACCGCTTTTGCAAAGAACTGTTCCCTTTACAGCCGTATATCCAAAAACCTGCTGTCTCATAACCTGTGTTGCTATAAAAACACCCGTTATAATAAGCAGTAACAGAACGAAACGACGGTTACCCTTCTCCCGCATTCTTCGTGTATTTGCCTGCATAAGTATCATATACCGTTTCCCCTTTCAGTATATGCAAGATGCTTATTGACTCTCTTAGTCATTATTTATTCCCGTAACATTACTATACTTTTCCTCTTCCTTATCATACAGCCTGTTTTTGCTTATGTCAACCATATATTGTCATCTCCCGCATTTTTCTACAGCATTTACCGGCTGCTTTCGTTAGTAGTAGACAGCTTTAGCCTTTGATATACAATAACAAAAATAAGCGGACGCAATTGACCCAGTTGGTCATTACGTCCACTCAGCTGTTAAGAATATATTCGTTCCATTACTTTCCCATTTACCCTTTTATTTACCGCATAAAACGCCGCTCACCCTTCGCGCCTGTCCCGCCTCCCTTGGCATAGCCCTGCACAGGCAGCGTACGTTTCGTCTTTTCTTCTTTTTTAACCTTGCCCTCACATGCGTCACAATATTTTCCGGAACGAATCTTTGTACCGCATCCCTCACATTGAAGAAAGATGACAGAATTTGGTGCAATCTCTATTTTCTCTTCACGCAGCATCTGGCGTATTTTATTGACATCCACGCCCGTCGCCAGCGAAACCTCAGACTGTGTCGCACCGCGATTTTCTTCAATATAAGCGCGCACCTTTCCGTAATCATCAAACTCAATATTTTTGCAGTTTTCACATTCATACTCGCCAATGCCTGCATACCGCAAATCACCGCCGCATTTGCTACAGTTAGCGGGTCTTCCATACTTTAACGAATTTAAGTCAAGTGCCAAAACAATCCCTCCTTCGCAGCATGATAAATGTTCCCGGCAAACACCGTTTTCTTCCCCGGCTATGCCTCGTCAATCGCCTTTCCAATATCGCTCCTGCAATATTTGTTGTCAAATCCGACGCGGTCCACCGCCTCATAAGCATTGCGGCGCGCCTGCTTTAAATCCGCACCGGTTGCCGTAATGCCAAGGACACGTCCTCCATTCGTCACAGCTTTTCCTTCCTCAAGCCTTGTTCCGGCATGAAACGCGAAATAACCCTCGTCATCACGAAAGCTTTCCAGCCCTATAATTGGAAACCCTTTTTCATAGCTTCCCGGGTAACCTTTTGATGCAAGTACAACGCAAACCGCTGCATTATCCGCAAATACAAGCTCCGTTTGATCAAGTGTCCCATTCATGCAGGCCTCGATCACATCGATCAGATCGTTCTTCATCCGCGGCAATACGACCTGTGCTTCCGGATCGCCAAATCTCGCATTATATTCCAGCACCTTAGGTCCGTTCTCAGTCAGCATCAGCCCGAAGAAAATAATCCCTTTGAATTCTCTTCCCTCACTCGCCATCGCATCGACCGTCGCCTGATAAATATGCTTTTTGCAGAACTCATCCACTTCTCTTGTATAGAAAGGACTTGGAGAAAATGTCCCCATACCGCCAGTATTTAAGCCCTGATCTCCGTCAAGCGCCCGTTTATGATCCTGAGCCGAGGTCATCAGCCTGATTGTCCTTCCATCCACAAAGGAAAGTACAGACACCTCCCTGCCCGTCATAAATTCCTCAATAACAATCCGGCTGCCTGCATCGCCGAACTGCTTGTCCAGCATGATTGCCTTAACGCCGTCCTCGGCCTCCTCAAGTGTATTACAAATCAGAACACCTTTTCCGAGCGCCAAACCATCCGCTTTTAATACAATCGGCAGCTTTGTTGTTTTTAAATAAGAAAGCGCATCTTCCGGTGTGTCAAAATTTTCATATGCTGCGGTCGGGATATTGTATTTTTTCATCAGATCCTTAGAAAATGCCTTGCTGCCCTCAAGGATCGCCGCATTCTTCCGCGGACCAAATACACGCAGTCCCCTTTGCTCTAACACATCCACAATGCCGCCCACAAGCGGATCATCAGGACCGACTATGACCAAGTCGACCGCTTTCTCCGAGGCAAAATCCGCCAGACGTCCAAACTCCATCACACCAATATCAATGCATTCTGCGACTTCTGCGATCCCTGCGTTTCCGGGTGCACAATAAATTTTATCCACTCGGCTACTCTTAGCAGCACTGACAGCAATCGCGTGCTCTCTTCCACCGCCGCCTATAATTAATACCTTCATTATTTGTTCTCCCTCACTCTGCCGTTTTCCAACACAAGCTCGCCGCTTGCGATTGCTTGAATAGCGGCAGGAAGTATCTCCCATTCCGCCTGCTCCATCACACGCCTTTGCAGCCGTTGTGGCGTGTCGTCCGATTTCACTTCAACCGCCTTCTGCATAATGATCGGCCCGGTATCTGTACCGGCATCCACAAAATGAACCGTCGCCCCCGTCACCTTCACACCGCGCTCCAGCGCTTTTTCATGTACCTTAAGCCCGTAACAGCCCTCCCCGCAAAACGACGGAATCAAGGACGGGTGAATATTGATCATCCTTCCCTCATATGCCTTCACAAAACGGGAAGACAGTACAACGAGAAAGCCCGCCAGTACGATCAGCTCCGCGCCTGCTTCTGATAATGCCGCGAGCATTGCCGTATCATACTCGTCCCTATTCTCATAGTCCTTGGGACTAATACAGCGTGCAGGAATATGGCACCTTGCAGCCCGCTCCAGTGCATGCGCGCCGGGTTTATTGCTGATAACAAGCGCCATCTTGACGCCTGTTATTTTTTTCTGTTCGATGGCATCCATGATCGCCTGTAAATTCGTACCGCCTCCGGACACAAGCACCGCAATATTCAGCATATCGTGACACCCTTTTCTCCGACCTTAATCGTGCCGATTTTATATGCCTTTTCTCCAGCCTTCCGGAGTGCTTCCACGGCACCTGCGGCGGCTCCCTGTTCCACAACAAGCATCATGCCGATTCCCATATTATAGGTGCCATACATCATTTCTTCACTGATATTTCCGCTTTCCTGAATCAGCGTAAAAATCGGCAGCACTTCGAAAGAATCCTTCTTAATAACAGCCCGCACACCATCCGGCAGCATCCTTGGCACATTCTCATAGAAACCGCCGCCCGTGATATGGCTGCAGCCCTTGATCGTAATACCCGCTTCCTTCACGCTGTTCAATGCCTTTACATAGATCTTGGTTGGAGTCAGAAGTGCTTCCCCTAGTGTACTGCCAAGACTAGCCACATATTCATTCATGTTAGGCTCCCGCATCGGAAATACTTTGCGTACGAGAGAATAACCGTTACTATGTACGCCTGAGGAAGCGATGCCAATGATCACATCTCCTTCTTTGATTTCTCGGCCGGATATCAGTTTACTTTCATCCACGATCCCGACCGCAAAGCCAGCCAAATCATATTCCTCTACCGGATAAAAGCCCGGCATTTCTGCCGTTTCTCCGCCAATCAAAGCTGCGCCCGCCTGCTTACAACCCTCAGCCACACCCTTTACAATCGCTGCGATTTTTTCCGGTTCATTCTTGCCGCATGCAATATAATCAAGAAAAAATAATGGTTCCCCACCCGCACAGGCAATATCATTGACGCACATCGCAACACAGTCTATTCCGATCGTATCATGCCGGTCAAGAAGAAATGCCAGCTTCAGCTTCGTGCCAACCCCATCCGTGCCCGAAACGAGCGCCGGCTTTTTCATTGTCATATATTTCTCAAGAGAAAATGCGCCTGAAAATCCGCCAAGTCCGCCAAGCACTTCGGGTCTCATTGTTCCCCTTACATGCTCTTTCATCAACTCCACCGCTTTGTAACCGGCCTCAATATCCACCCCTGCACTTTTGTAATCCATTTTTACTCTCCTATTTCCCTCTTTAATGTTTATTTTGTTCGTTTCACAAGCATCCTTCGCTTTTTCCACACAGCCGCTTACATCTGCTTTAAATATTCTTGATAGCCAAGTCTTTCCAGCTTCTCAGCTTTCTTCTCAACCGAATCCTGCAAGCCCTTTGTATATTCCTTTAATTGATCAAGGAGCGCCGCATCCGACATTGCCAGCATCTTTACCGCAAGAATTCCTGCGTTTGCACCTCCGTTAATGGCAACCGTCGCTACCGGTATGCCCGCCGGCATCTGCACAATCGAATAAAGAGAATCGCGACCGCCTAAAGAGGTCGTGTGCATCGGAATTCCAATCACCGGCATCGGAAAAATAGCCGCGCACATGCCCGGCAGATGAGCAGCCATCCCCGCTCCTGCGATGATAATCTGAAAGCCCTTTCCCTCAGCGCTTTTGGCATATTCATAAAATACGTCAGGTTCCCTATGAGCGGAAATAATTGTCATTTCATAGTCCACTCCGAACTCCTCTAAAATATCCGCCGCCTTGCTCATCACGGGCATGTCCGAATCGCTGCCCATCACAATGCCTACCTTTGCCATCGTACTCCTCCTTGTAATTCGTCTCTTCGTTGTATTGATATCTTCTTTTATTATATATGAATTTCAATGATTCTTCAACGGTTTATTCAACTCTTCCAGCCCCGCCAGAGCAAACAATCCGTCCTCAAGCAGCGTCGTTTCTGTCCCGTCCTCATGCACCGCGTAAATTCTCCCAAGCTCATCGTAAGGAAGCGTGATATCCGTATGACAATGGAAATAAGCCTCCTTGGGACTGCTCTTTCTGAGCGCAGAAATCTCATTTTCTCGTGCAATGATTTCTTTGCCGTCCGGATTGTAGGACTTTACATCCTCCTGGTAGCTGTAGCACGTATCACCCACGGCAAAATGCGGACCCGTTTTTTCTCCGATCAGAATAGGAAGCTTCCCCTGTATCCGATACCTCCTTGCCATCCTGTAGGCCGTCGTATTCGTACCGATTGCAAATTCACCAAGCGGCAACGTTTCATGGTGAAACAGCAGATTGTCCTTAATATATTTCCGGTTCTCTTTTTCATCCGGAAAATTGGAGCATCCGTAGGAGATTACTTTCCCGTCCTGAAAAGTGATCTTAAGATTTTGATAATAGAGACCGTCTAAATAAACCTCCCCCACATGAAGCAGGCCATTTGTTCCTTTCAATCTGGGGGAAGTAAACACTTCTCCAACAGGAATATTCACATCCGCCACGCAATTTTCAAACAGTGTTTCCCTTTCAGGATTATTCAATTGATGAAGTGCCACAGTCAATTCTGTTTCGTTATTGCCTTTTCCTATAATCCGCACCGTCCTCGACCGATCCAGTACGTCGATCAGTTTCTGTTGCATCATCTCATATTGCACGTAATCAAGGGTATTAATTTTGATCGTCTCTTCAAAAATCTCTGCAAAATTAGGATCAATTTGGGGCGTAGGATAAGCAATAATCGTAAAACTGCGTTCCTCCCCAATGATATACTCATTCGTAAGCCGCCCGCTCAAATCCGCATATTCCACGGAAAGCCTCTGCTGCTTTTCATTTAAGGCAAGTGCGTCTTCTTTTGCCTTCGGCGAAAACGGCTCTTCTCCAAAAGTCTCTATGACGGCAGGACCTGCATGCCATGCCGCCAACTCCTTGCGCTCCTCAAACGCTGTCTTTAAAACGCCGATTTTTCGGTTGATAAAATCTTTATCCAAATAAATGGCTTCATCTTCTTTATGATCGAAATCATACTGTTTGTTCGCAATGGCGCCATAATAACCGACCCTGTGCTGCCCGCGCTTATTCAATGACAAGGATGCCGCCCGGTAAATCGTCGGCGAAAGCCCCATCTGTTCAAAATTGATAACGGCTTGCCTGACCATGCGTTCAAAGCCAAGACAGTAGCGGATATTCACGACACGTTTCTTTGATAAGTCCTTATTTCCCTTGATAAAGCCAATTCGATAGCCCTCCGTATAGGTAGAAGCCATCGCCGCAATCTGCTCCTCGGACATCGCGTTTAAATAGGCTGCAATTTCCCGTTCATTTTCCGTGACATATTCGCCAAACAGATAGAGATAACGCAGATCTATCAAGTCCGAATCCATAATCAAACGAGCAGCAAAGTCCTCCTTCGGATCGAGCAGCTCATCAAGACGCTTGGGAACAAGAACATCACAGTTATCACTTTCAAACCAATAAATACACCTGCGGATTTCCTC
>CAZBRY010000002.1:0-1611 GCA_964494285.1 uncultured Lachnospiraceae bacterium | reverse complement strand
GCCTGTGCATAGACAAATAACGTATAGATTTCAATGAACAACTCTTGATACAGTGTGATGACCTCAAGACAATTTTCGAACGCGAGTGGAATCAGACCACGCATTTCCGTATAAAGGAAAGCCAGATACTGCCCGTATTCTTTCTCATAACCCCTTTTCGCGCATAATTCCACCATATAGGAAGGATTTGCAATACTTTTCTCATAGTTATCCGGCAAAATATCCGCATACAGAGTTCGGTTCAACTGCTCCAATTCTTCTATGGTAAGTTTACATAACCTGTCCTCTTCCACTAGAATACTAACTTCCCGTAACAAAAGAAGAAGGGAAGCCGTCTTTTTGAAATAGGATAAAAAGGGTTCCCTAACTAATTCTTCCTCATCAATTCCCTTAATTCTTTCTATTGAAAGCTGATAACGTTCTAATTTCATTTTATACACCTCTAACACCTGTAATAATTAAAAAAATCCACAACACCAATACAAACAGATTAAGAATCAGCCCCACACGCGGAATCCACACAAAAATATCCCGCTCCTGAAGGCTTATGCAGCTCGCCACAATTCCAACCACGTCCGCAAGCACAGCAAACAGCCCGACTCCGCCAAGGCGCAGCGCCGCCTCGCCCCTTTCAAGAAATGATACCATAATCGCTCCCACCATGCCGCTAAGAGAAGCGATAGCCAATATCAGTGACAAAATTCCAATTTCTGACTGATGTCTGGAGGTAAACATAAAGCTTTTTTTCTTTTTTATTTTTCTGGACTTTGCCATTTTATTTTACTCCATACTGCTCATAATAGCAGTCAATTGCTGCTTTCAGTGTGTCATCAATCAATAGCGTTCCCCGATAAGGCCGATTATATAAATAGTCCACAACCTCCTGCATCGTCACAATCGCATTAGCCGCAAAGCCATGGGTTTCTCTGATTTCTTCAAGTGCGCTCTTCTCGCCTTTTCCACGCTCCATACGGTTTAAGGAAACAATCAGTCCCAAGATTTCCACATCACCCTGCGCGCAAATAATTGGAACGGTCTCCTCGATGGACTTACCTGATGTTGTCACATCTTCAAGGATGACAATCTTGTCACCGTCCTTGATCGGACTTCCGAGAAGAATTCCCGCATCGCCATGATCCTTTGCCTCCTTGCGATTGGAACAGTATTTAATATCCTTTCCATAAAGTCTGGAAAACGCCATCGTTGTAGCAACCGAAAGCGGAATTCCCTTATAAGCCGGTCCGAACAGCACATCAAAGTCCTCCCCATAATTATCACGGATCGCTTTTGCATAGTATTCTCCGAGCTTACTTAACTGCGTACCTGTCACATAAGCACCCGCATTCATAAAAAACGGCGACTTCCTGCCGCTCTTCAACGTAAACTCTCCAAATTTCAGCACATCGCTGTCCACCATAAATTCGATAAATTCTTTTTTATAATTTTCCATCTGTCCATTTCCTCCGCATCTTATGGGCTTGTGAACTACCCATTGTCTAAAGCCAATGGGCTTCCTGCTTCATCGACCTCGTAACCTACTATCTCCACAGGCGTTCATTCGGGCAGTCCCTGCCCTATATACTGTTTTTCTTATGCTATTTGTCTTAATCC
>CAZBRY010000001.1:4404-36715 GCA_964494285.1 uncultured Lachnospiraceae bacterium | reverse complement strand
GCTCTGCCCGCTCCAGCTCCTGCCGGTACAGACGCTCTTCCATTACCCTCTTTTCTTCCGTGGCCACCACATAGTCTTGTGTGGAGTGCTTCATTTTATTAAAGGCGCTGACCAGCTGCCCGATTTCATCCTGTCCATTCCAGTCCAGATCTGCGCCTGAAAAATCGTTCTTTTCAATTTTTCCGGAAGCCTCGGCCAGGCGCCCCACAATCCTTAGGATACTGCTCATGAACAGGCGCATGATGGCCAGCAGGAGCCAGAATGCCGCAAAACTGATCAGAAGCAGAATATACGGCATCTGCTTCAATATCGGCAACTGCTCTTCATAGTAGCCGTTTCCTTCTAAAAGCACGGCTCTTGTAAGCCTGGAGGCATAGGCAGCCAGATAGTCCTGCATACTGTATGTTTTGTACAGCTCGGTAATATAGCCCTCCTCCGCCTTGTCCATGGCTGTCACCTTGTCCCGCTGCTTTGCATATTCGTCATAGGCATTTTTAATACTCCACGTGATGGAATAGCGTTCCTCTCCTATCTGCGCATAGTCATAGGGCAGATTAGTCAAATACCCTACAGTTTCTTTACATGCCTGACGAAATTTTTCTTCCGTCTCCCGGTTCTTTTCCGACATGAATTGTAAAAATAAATCCTTCTCATTGTCCAGCGCATCCTGAAACCGGTAGCATGCCAGATTGTCATCCAGAATAATCCTCACATTATCGATAAAGGAATAGGGAATATTCAGATTGACCAGAACCACTGCCTCCATAATCAGGCCCACACTTACAATAATGACTTGAAGTTTCCGCCGAAGCGGCATTCTCTGCCAGTATTTTATAAATTTATCTTTCATATCCACTCTTCCCATTGCTTCACAAAAGTTCTTTCGTGGCTATCGTAACGTATTTTTGTCCACAATGCAATGGGGAATCATGTTTCTAACGGAAGCCTCGTATCTTTGAATTCCTTTGGAGAAATTCCGAATTCTTTTTTAAAAGCTCTGTAAAAGCTGGAATAGTCCCTAAAGCCAAAGGACTGGTAAGCCTCGCTGATATTCACATTTCCAAGCAGCACTTCCTTACATGCATACAGCCTCTTTTTCATGATATACTGATGAAGGGACACCCCCATATTCTCCTTAAAAATATGGGAAATATGATATTTGCTCACAAAAAACTCATTTGCGATCGCATCAAGCGTCAGCTCCTCCTCTAAATGCTCTTCGATATAGTAAATCAAATTCCGGTACAGATGATGCCCTTCCTCCAGATATTTTAAGTGCCTTTGCTCATACATGATCCGGTTCAGGTGCATGATCAAACCGTTGATGCCGAGCGCAATGCGGACATCCCTTCCGAACCGCTGACCCTGGATCTCCTCCAGAAGCTGAAAAACCTTCGCCTGAACCGTATTGAAGGCGATGACATCGTTATGGATAATGTAATCTCCCGTATCCGATACATGCCGTATGAAATAAAGGTAGTCCTCAGACAGCTCCCGAAGCTGCTCACAGTATTCCTCGCTGATCCAAAGGACAAACCTTCGGTAAGGCTTGCCCGAATGATGTATCACAGCCTGATGGGATACCTTCGGGGGAATCAGAACGATGTCGCCCGGCTTTAAAGGCCGCATTTGCTCCTCGATCCGAATGGATACCTCCCCCTCCAGAAAAAAGTAGAATTCATGATAGTGGTGCATATGGATTTTTCCCTGCGGAAGATTTTTGTCGCTGTAATAATAAATTTCAAAATCCTTTGAAAGCATATACTGCCTTTTTGTAAATTCCGCGCGTAAATTTTTCTTCATGCTAACACCCCGTATCCGTTTTTGCAGCTTAAATGAGTAAATGAAGACGTTTTTATTAGAATAACATTAAATCGCAACTTTTACAATGTGAACAGCAATTCTGTCAATAGACTTTTTTCGCCTTCCACCTATAATAAAATTACATTGTAAACTATTAATGAATATGATTAGAGGAAGGGACTGTTACTTATGGAAATGACATTAAGGTGGTATGGTTCGAAATTTGACACCGTTACGCTGAGCCAGATCCGTCAAATACCCGGAGTGACCGGAGTCATCACGACATTATATGACACGGCTCCGGGAGAAGTATGGAGCCGGGAGCGGATTCGCGCGTTGAAAGAAGAGGTGGAAGCCTCCGGCCTTCACATAGCGGGAATCGAGAGCGTAAACATTCATGAATCGATCAAAGCGGGAACAGAGGAACGGGAACAATATATTGCCAATTATATCGAAACGCTTGAAAATTTAGGCAGGGAGGATATTCATCTTGTCTGCTACAATTTCATGCCCGTATTTGACTGGACCCGCACCGAGCTGGCCCGCGTGCGTCCCGACGGTTCTACGGTGCTCGCCTATAGCCAGGCTACCGTAGACGCATTAAATCCCGAGGACATGTTCGATTCCATCTCCGGAGACTCAAACGGTGCGATCATGCCCGGCTGGGAACCGGAACGGATGAAGAAAATTAAAGAGCTGTTCGCAATGTATCAGGATATCGACGAAAATATGCTGTTCGCAAACCTGAATTATTTCCTCGAAAAAATTATGCCGGTCTGCGACAAATACGATATCAATATGGCGATCCATCCCGATGACCCTGCGTGGAGTGTATTTGGCCTTCCCCGCATCATCATCAACCAGCCAAACATTCTGCGCATGATGAGGATGGTGGACAACCCGCATAACGGCGTGACCTTTTGCTCCGGCTCTTATGGCACCAACCTGGAAAATGACCTTCCCAGCATGATTCGCGCCCTGGAGGGCAGGATCCATTTTGCCCATGTACGAAATCTGAAATTCAACAGCCCGGATGATTTCGAAGAATCCGCCCATCTTTCCAGCGACGGTTCCTTCGATATGTATGAAATCATGAAGGCCCTCTATGATATTAAATTCACCGGCCCTATCCGCCCCGACCATGGACGTATGATCTGGGGAGAGGTAGCCATGCCCGGATATGGACTGTACGACCGCGCGCTTGGCGCAGCTTATCTAAACGGCCTGTGGGAGGCCATCGAGAAAGGAGAAAGCAGAAAGTGAAACTGGATCGATCTGTGATGGATAACAAAAAAGCATGGTTGGAAAAAGGATATTCCCTTCCCCTCTATGACCGGGATGCGGTGGCAGAAAGGACAAAGGCCGCTCCGTTTTGGATTCATTTCGGCGCAGGTAATATTTTCCGCGCCTTTCAGGCAAATGTCGTTCAAAATCTCTTGAATGAAAAGATTTTGGATAAAGGACTCATCGTTGCCGAAGGCTTCGATAATGAAATCATACAAAAAATGAACGCGGCCCATGATGATCTCTCCATTCTCGTGACCTTAAAGGCTGATGGCTCCGTGGAAAAAACGGTGGTCGCAAGCGTAATGGAATCCGTATGCGCAAGCCCGGAGAATCCGGAAGAGTTCAACCGGCTGCGCGGATTTTTTTCCAATGCTTCCTTGCAGATGGTCAGCTTTACCATTACGGAAAAAGGCTATCTCCTTACAGATGCCGAGGGCAGACTTCTTCCTTCGGTAGCCGCCGACATGGAGCGCGGACCACAAGTGCCGGAAAGCTATATCGGAAAAGTCGCGAGCCTGCTTTACACGCGCTTTAAAGGCGGAGCAGCGCCGGTAGCTATGGTCAGCATGGACAACTGCTCTCATAACGGCACCCGCCTTTATGAAGCCGTCTATGCCTTTGCGGAAAAATGGAGCGAATCCGGCCTGACGGAAAAAGGCTTTCAGGAATATATCGGCAATCCCGCCAAGGTTTCTTTTCCATGGACTATGATAGACAAAATTACACCAAGACCTGATCCCTCCATAAAAGCGATTCTTGCAAAGGACGACATAGAAGATCTGGATTTTGTCATTACGGCCAGGCATACTTATGTGGCACCTTTCGTAAATGCGGAGGAATGCCAGTATCTCGTCGTCGAGGACGCCTGCGGTCGCCGCCGCGTCTTCAGCGCCGCTGACGGACGCCCTGCGCTGGAAAAAGGCGGCATTATTTTCACCGACCGCGAAACTGTGGATAAAGTGGAGAAAATGAAGGTCTGCACTTGCTTAAATCCGCTTCACACCGCTCTCGCAGTGTTTGGCTGTGTGCTCGGCTACGATTTGATTTCAAAGGAAATGAAGGACGACGCTCTGCGCAGGCTCGTGGAGGAAATCGGATACGGGGAAGGACTTCCCGTAGTAATCGATCCCGGCATTCTGGACCCAAGGCAATTTATTGACACCGTTTTAAACGTGCGCATTCCCAATCCGTTTATGCCGGATACCCCGCAGCGCATTGCAACGGATACTTCCCAGAAGCTCGCTATTCGCTTCGGCGAAACGATCAAGGCCTATATCGCATCCCCCGCGCTTAATGTTTCCGACTTAAAGCGAATTCCTTTGGTATTTGCGGGATGGCTCCGTTATCTTATGGGCATCGATGACAACGGAAACCCTTTTGAACTCAGTCCCGATCCTCTTTTAGACGCTCTGCGCCCTCATTTGGAGGGACTGACACTGGGCTCTGCGGACAACACATTGGAAAAAATAGAAAAGCATATAAAACCTATTTTAGAAAATGAGAATATTTTCGGAGTGAATTTATACGACGTCGGCCTCGCCCCCCTCGTATGCACTTACTTCCGCGAAATGCTTGCCTCGCCCGGCGCCGTAAGAAAAACGCTGGATCTGTTGATACGTTGAAACGAAATTCTTTAAGCTCTTGCTCGTAGAACAAAAGTGTGCTTCGTCCACTCTCGTGACCAAATACTTTGACAGCACAGCTTTTGTTCCGCGTGCGAAGCTGCGCATATCATTTCAAAAGCATTTTTATCTCTGCACCCTTCCTGAGCCGTCCCCTCCCATAAGCACTGTCACTTCTTCTGCCGATACCATATTAAAATCGCTTTCGACTGTATGCTTCAAGCAGCTTGCCGCGACTGCGAACTCAAGCGCCTTCTGCGGTTCGTAGCCGTTCATGACCGCATAGATCAGTCCTGCTCCGAACGCATCCCCGCCGACACGGTCTACAATATGAATATCGTAGCTTTTGCTGAAATAACATTCGCCGCCGTCATACAGCATCGCGGCCCACTTATTGTCGTTGGCGGATAAAGACGTACGAAGCGTAATCGCCACCTTTTTAAATCCAAACTGACCGGCCAGCTTTCCTGCCACCTCCTGGTAGCCCTCATGGTTGACCCTGCCGCTCGTCACATCCGTATTTTCCGACTTGATGCCGAATACATCGCCCGCATCCTCTTCATTTGCGATGCAGACGTCCACATACCGGCACAATTCGCTCATGACGGCACGCGCTTTTTCCTTTGTCCACAGCTTCTTGCGGTAATTCAAGTCACAGCTTACCATAATCCCTTTTGCCTTGGCTGCCCTGCATGCCTCCAGACAGACTTCGGCGATGTTGTCGCCGAGCGCCGGCGTGATTCCGGTAAAATGAAACCAGGAAACGCCCTCAAAAATCTGATCCCAGTCAAAATCCTCTTTGGAAGCGGATGCCATTGAGGAAGCCGCACGGTCGTAAATGACCTTGGAAGGCCGCTGGCTCGCGCCCTTTTCAAGATAGTAGATACCGAGCCTCTCGCCGCCCCTTGCGATATGGGATGTATCCACGCCATATCTTCTGAGGGAATTAAACGCCGCCTGCCCGATCTCATGCTTTGGCAGTTTTGTCACGAAAGCCGCATCCATCCCGTAATTTGCGAGAGAAACCGCCACATTGGCTTCACCGCCTCCATAGGTCACCTCAAAGGTGTCGGCCTGCACGAAGCGCAGATAGCCCTCCGGCGCCAGCCGAAGCATAATTTCCCCAAATGTAATTACTTTATGATTCATGATCTACCTCCGTTATTTTTTTTGTAATAAATGAATGGCAAAACCTCCGAAATCCTTCTTGAAATAAATAGCCGCCAATTGGTTTTTGGCATCATATGCTGCAGAATCCTCCTGAAATTCATAGCCCATCCGTTTCAAATAATCAACTGCCCGTTCGATATAATTAGTGCGAATCGCAATATGTCCCTTTGCGCCAAGATAGGGGGACTTCATGAGTTCGAAGCCGTCTCCCGCAAAAATGGAGCTGTTCCCGGACCGCTTTTCAAAGCCAAACATGCCGGAAAATTCGTCCGCCAGCGCGTCCGCACTGCTTTCGTCCTCCATGTTGATGCCGACATGGGCAAGCTTAAAACCGAGCATGCTGCTGACTGCCTCCCTTGTCAGACGACGAATACCCTCAAAGTCATCTGCCGCCAGCATCGCCGGATCGACCATCCAGCTTCCTCCGCACGCTATCACGTTCTTTGTATCGAGATACGCGGCAAGATTTTTCTGATTGACTCCACCGGTCGGCATAAATTTTACGTTTCCAAACGGCCCAGAAAGCGCTTTGAGCATGGAGATGCCGCCTGCCGCCTCCGCCGGAAAGAACTTCACGGCTTCAAGACCCATGACGACGCACTGCTCCACCTCGCTCGGCGTGCTGCAGCCCGGCACGATCGCAATCTGCCTGTCGATGCAGTACTGCACGACCTTTGGATCAAAGCCCGGGCTCACAATAAACTGCGCACCGGATGCAATCGCTTGATCGACCTGTTCGACTGTCAATACGGTTCCGGCACCTACCAGCATGTCGGGAAATGCTTCCTGCATTGCACGGATCGCTTCCGGCGCAGCCGTTGTCCGAAACGTCACCTCCGCACAGGGGATGCCGCCTTCGCAGAGTGCCTTTGCTAACGGCACAGCCTTTTCAGCCTGTTCTATTTTGATGACCGGCACGATTCCTATTTTAGAAATTGCTTCTAACTTCTGATCCATGTTTCCTCCTTCTTCAGTTTCATATTGCGGAACTAAGTTTCATTATTTTCATTCCTTAACTTTTATTATATATAAAATTGCGAACCTGTCAATATGTTTCCTTTTCCTTTGTGCAAAAGTTTTTGTACAAACTTGCCAAAATCAGCATAATTTTATATAATGAAAGCCTGTGAAAGGGGGAGTGACCAATACGGGAAAGCAGAAGAAACTATGCATAGCAAAGGCTATTGCACATTGAAATTCAATACACAGTACAAATTGTGGAGGTTAAAATGAAAATAACTAAAATTGAAAATAATAATAAAATGGATTTTATGGAACTTCTCCTTCTTGCAGATGAAGAATTAAAAATGATAGAGAAATACCTACATCGCGGAGAAATGTTTGCATTATATGATGACGATTTAAAAAGTGTTTGCGTAGTTACGCAGGAAAGCGATGATGTTTGTGAACTGAAAAATATAGCCACTTATGAAAAATGGCATGGCAAAGGGTATGGAAGCAAACTTTTAAACTACATATTTTCGTATTACAAGGGCAAGTATACAACCATGCTTGTGGGAACAGGTGACATTCCATGGATATTACAGTTTTATCAGAAAAACGGTTTCAGGAGTTCTCATAGAATTAAGAACTTTTTCACAGACAACTACGACCAGCCAATGTTTGAAGATGGTGTTCAATTGGTAGATATGGTTTATTTAAGTAAAAGTTTATAAACTTATATACGCATAATTTTGTGAAAGGATATGACGACATGGATAACGATAAAAATCCCGTCCAGTCTGCGGACAGAATCTTTCAGGTCATCGATGTGCTGACAGAAAGAGGGCCGTGCGGCCTTTTGGAAATCAGCAGCATGCTCTCATTAAATAAAAGCACGGTTCACCGTCTTTTAAATTCTTTGATTTATATGGGATATGTGAAACAAAACGAAGAAACGTTAAAATACCAGATGACCCTAAAGGTCGTGACAATTGCAGGAAAAATATTAAAACAGATCGATATTTTATCGGTCGCCCAGCCCTATATGAAGTTTTTAATGGAGCAGGCCTGCGAGACGGTTCATCTTGTCAAACGCGTGGATAACAACATTATGTATATCAGCAAGCTGGAGCCTTCCTATGACGGACGCTCCATACGGATGGCCTCCTTTATCGGAATGGTCAGCCCTCTCTATTGTACGGCTGTAGGAAAAGCGATCATGTCGGAATTATCCGAGGAAGAAGTGCACGGTATTTGGAAAAGCTCCAACCTCGAAAAGAAGACGGAATATACGATCCTTGAAATGGAACAGCTCTTAACCGAGCTTGCGGCGATCCGCAGGCTCGGATATGCGATGGACAATGAGGAAAATGAGGTCGGCGTCCGCTGCATCGCCGCAAGCATCAAAGATTACAGCGGCACGGCAAATTACGCTATCAGCATTTCGGCTTCGGCCGCGAGAATGTCCAACGAACGGATGCAGGAGCTGACTCCGCTCCTCACAAGCGCCTGCCTGAAGCTGTCGCAAGAGCTTGGCTATCATGCGCAGTAAGGCCGCTTCCCTGCCGTCACATCGGCTTCATACCGTTTCCGAAGCAGAGTCCGCCTCCTCCGCAGAACAAATTGCAGACGAGGTTCCAGAAGCACAGCTTCAAACAAAGGCTGCTGCCGCCCGTACTGCCCTCCCCGTAAGGGCTTTGCATATCCCGGTACCAGCTTCCGCCGGCCCGTAATTGCTGTAAAAACAGTTGGTATCTAAGGTTGTCCGGCTCCAGCTCACATGCTGTTCCGGCAAAATCCAGCGCCTGCACATTATTGCCCATCCCCGCATTGGCAACGCCCGCATAATAATACCAGAGCGCATTTTTCTCCTTCATGCTGCGCAGCAGATTCCACGCTTCCTCATACCGGCCGTTGTTGATATAGTTTCCCGCTGCCTGCATATGAAGCACATATTCGTCGCTGCCGCCGTATCTTTCTCTTTCTGCATCATAAAAGCCGTGTCCGCCGCCGTAGCTTTCATGCGAGTAGCCGGTATAGCCATGCTCCCGCTCCTTAATAATCTGCTCGTACGCCTGCTGCACTTCCTTGAATTTTTCTTCCGCCGCTTCCTTGTTAGGATTGTTGATATTTGCATCCGGATGGTATTTCCGGCTCAATGCCCGATATGCCGTTTTTATTTCATCATTCGTGGCATCTTCCTTCACCCCGAGTACCAGATAGGGATTTCTCATCTATTTTGATCTCCATTCTTCGCGGCATGGTATCGGCACCAGACGCCGGAATATAAAATATTGCGCAGGATTTCCGCATCCTCGACGATCGGAAGCCGTTCAAAAGCTTTGGAGCATGCCGCCATCATCATGAGCAGAATCTGTTCCGCCTCCTCGCAGGCCGGCTGTTTTCTTAATAGAAACGGATTGTAGTTTCCGCTCTTTTGATCTTTTTCCATGTCAAGATATGCATCCATCAAATAAATAAATTTTCCGAGAAAGAAGCCCATCTCTCTTATGTCTTTCTCCCATTCATCCGCACGAAAGGCGAATATTTCCGCCATGATCCTTCCGAACGCGCCGGCCGGAATATCAATGTCCGGCTCCCTGCGCTGTTCCATTTCCTGAATCTTCTTCAGCTCTTCACGAATGACGGCCGCCTTTTTCGGATATTTTTTTGCGATCTGTTTCACCTTTGGCAAAAGGATGCCGGCATAGCCCCTTTTCAGCAGCTTCCTTTCATCCTGCCAGTCATCCATGCATTTTTCATAGGTCAGAAGCAGATTGAGGTCCGCCGCGTAGTCCGTATAAATATTTACCCGCGTCTTATGCTTTTCAAACGGATGCGCGATGCAGGTGCACGCCGATGCCAGCGTTTGCGGCTCATACAGGGCTGTCAGCAGCAGGATTACAAACGTCATATCATAAGTTAAGGACGCCTGCCCTAACAAGCCGTAGCGTTTTTTCAAACTCTGGCAAAGTCCGCAGTAATAGGAACGGTATTTTTCATAATCCTTAAGCTTCATCTCCTGCTGGTTGATGATCACATACCCAAACATCCGCTAACTCCTTTTCGTAAACTCCGCACGGCATTTCGGACATGTCACTACAATTTTTCCTTTTCCCTTTGGAATCCGGATCTTCTGCCGGCAATCCGGACAGCGGTAAATGTGATGCGTCTTTCTCTGCAACCATTCCAGCCTCTTTCTTCCGAAAAAACTCCTGAACCGGTAGGTCTGCCGCAGGTACCATTGGTTTTCCTGATATCTTTTTTCATGATTTCTGGAAAATACACGAAAATACGCATATCCGATAATCGCCGCCGCAATCCAGTAACAGACATCCGCTCCCGTAAACAGGGACAGCAGCATCACAAGCAATGCCGCCACCATCAAAAATTGGGACAGCCGGTCAGTCCCGTAACGTCCATACATAATTTTTCTTAATCTTTCCTGCATATCCATCACCTTTCCAAAAACACTTATTTAATTGGATTGGGCAAACGAACCACTTCTTCTCCGATGAGCGGCTTGCTGAAATAATAGCCCTGAATATAGTCACACGCAAAATCCTTTAATCGATCGCGCTGGTGCTTCTCTTCGATCCCTTCAATCGTAATTTTCAGACCGAGGCAGTGTGCCAGCCGGATAATGTTATCAATAAACGCATCCTTTCCTTCGACTAAAAATGTGTCGACCAAAGACTTGTCGAGCTTAATTTTCTGTACCGGAATATAAGTCAGATAACTGATTGACGAATAACCGGTACCAAAATCATCTAGTGCAAGACCAACGCCAATCGATTGAAAGTCCTTAAACAGCTTCATAGCCTTTTCGTTATTATTAATAAAAATATTTTCCGTAATTTCTATTTCAATCAGGTCAGACGAAACTTCATATTTCTCAAGGAGCCCTTTTAAAACTGCAACATATCCTTTGTCAAGTATTTGTTTACTGGAGAAATTGACAGAAACCGGATGCAGCTGGTAACCCTGCTCGCGCCATAATGCAATCTGCTTTACAACTTTTTGAGTCACAATGCGGCCAATCATCAAAATTAAATCTGTCTCTTCCGCAATCGCAATAAACTGCCCCGGAGAGATCGTGTGATCCTTTAGGCGGACGAGCGCCTCATAACATACAATCTCACCTGTCATCGTATCGACCTGCGGCTGATACACCACATAAAACCCATCATTTCTGCACGCATCTCCCAGAATACTTCTAATCTCCTTCCTCTGGTTTGCCTCATCCTGCATGCCGACATTATAGTAAACGCATTTATCCTCTCTGGAATTCTTTGCAACATGCAATGCAAAATCTGCGTGAGATACAATCTCACCCACCTCTTTCACTCCATCTGCAGAAGGGGCGACGCCCATGCTCACCTTGATATAATGCTTCTTTTCTTCAAACTCGACAGGCTTTGCGAACACGCGCTTAAGCTGAACGATTACGTTATCCTCCGCTTTTACCTCTTTTTCACTAACAATAATAAGAAATTCATCACCACCAAAGCGTGCCGCAAAAAACAGCCCCTCCGCCACCAGCTCTTCCAAACGCGCAGACACCTCCCGTAAAACCGCATCTCCGCAAGTATGTCCGAAGGAGTCATTAATTCCTTTAAAATCATCAATATCAATAATAATAATGGTGCATGCAGCCTCGTCTTCGAGCCTGTGTCTCAACTCCTCCATCGCACTGCGCCTATTCGGGAGATCGGTCAAGTAGTCATGCCCTGCCTGGTAACGAATAAATGCCTCTTTTTTCTCGAGAGATTCGGTGTATTTCCTATTTTCGTCATATTGCTGCTTTAGCATTTCCTCCGCCATGATCAGCTTATTGTACGTCTCCGTCAGTTCGTCATGGGAGCTTTGCAGCTCTCTTGTCAGGCGGCGACGTCTCAAATTATCGATTAAAGCCGCAAGCAAAGCAATCAGACATAGCAAAACAAACGCGAACACCGGAATCAGTATGTTCCGATATGCTTCGAAAATTGTCAACCCCTTATTGACGATAACGGCATCCGTCGGAAGAAGAGACAGCTTAATCCCATATTTCTTTAGCATCTGATAATCAAATGTATATTGGCTCTCGCCCTTTGTCACTACCGGAATATCCGCAATATTTTTTCCATTCAAAACGTCCGCGATCATAGAGCCGGCCTCGAAACCGGATTGCTCATAGGAAACAATCTTGCCTCCGAGTACCCCTTCGCCAATCCCGCCGACGGAGCTTCTGTATATAGGCACCTTCGCATGAGCGGCAATAAACTGTGTACTATCCGATATCGTATAGGTGTTTCCTTCCGCATCCTCAAAATTACTCATATAAATCAAAATACTGTCTTCGGAAATCTGATCAAGCAGCTTTCCAAACTCTGCGCGTGTATATTCCGATGAATTGATGCCCAAAAATTCAAAGCCCGGATAGCTGTCCTCCAATGCATAAAACTGCTTTCCATCTCCCAATCCCGTCAGTGTACCGTCATAAATGTTGATAATCGTTTTCGCCTCCGGCTGGAACTTGATCGCAATATCAATCGTATCCTGCAGATAAAAATCCTCCACCGCACCGGTAATATAAGGATTCTCTCCCGCCCGCACCGCATGCTCCACGTCATTGATACAGAAAAAGACCATGGGTATTCCCTTAAACAGCTCTTCCTGATGCTTCTCCGCGAAAGTCAGTGCCGCATCATCCCCAATCAGAACCGCATCGTACTTTCCTGTATTTGCAAGCTTATAACGAAGCATCTGGTAAAACAATTCCTCATTTTCCGGATGATCGTAATTTTTCATATCCATATAGGCAATATCAAGCCGAATATCATTGGCTTCGAAGGCGCGGCTGATTCCTGCTTTTTGCAAGTCGATCGTATCGAAGTCTTCACTGTAGGAGCTGATAAAAAGTACGCGTTTATCCAGAGAATAGTCCTTGCGAGGCAGCATCCCCTCTTCTCGGTAAAAGAAAATATAATATACCAATGCAAACAGAACTATCGTTGTTAAAATAGCTCCTGTAATAATCATCCACACCAGCTTTTTTTTATCTTTTGGCATATAAACAAAACTCCTTTGTAGTGAGAGGGTTATTATTTAATTATACTTCAAATAAAAGAGAAGTGAAAGACTTAAATAGACAATCTTTCACTTCTTTCACTTTTTCTTCCTAACTATCGGAGAATCAGCCTAATATTTTCTTTAAATCTTCCTGCGGAGTGCTGATCGGAGTAATCTGATAATTTTCTACCAGATACTCGAGCACATTTTTAGACACAAATGCGGGAAGTGTCGGGCCTAAATAAATATTCTTAATCCCAAGATACAGGAGCGATAATAACACACATATTGCCTTCTGCTCATACCAGGATAACACCAACGTCAACGGCAGATCGTTTACTCCGCAGTCAAACGCTTCCGCCAAAGCGAGCGCAACCTTAATCGCGCTGAAGGAATCGTTACACTGTCCCATATCCATGATACGGGGCAGGCCGCCGATTGTCCCTAAATCCAGATCGTTAAAACGGTATTTTCCACAGGCAAGCGTCAGTATCACGCTGTCCGCAGGTGCCTTTTGCACGAATTCCGTGTAATAATTCCTTCCCGGTCTTGCGCCGTCACAGCCTCCCACAAGAAAGAAATGCTTGATCGCACCATCCTTTAGGGCCTGAATCACCTGATCCGCTACACCAAGCACCGTTCCGTGTCCGAAGCCGGTCGTCAGTACAGAGCCTCCGTTAATGCCAGTCATCACGTGATCCTCTTCATAACCGCCAAGCTCCAACGCCTTTTCAATTACCGGTGTAAAATCCTTATCCTCTCCAATATGCACAAGCTCGGGATAGGACACGACCTCCGTCGTAAATACGCGATCCGCATAGCTTTTCCGTACCGGCATGAGGCAGTTTGTCGTAAACAGAACGGCCCCCGGCATTCCGTCAAATTCTTTCTGCTGGTTCTGCCATGCCGTTCCAAAGTTACCCTTTAAATGCAAGTATTTTTTAAGCTCAGGATAGCCGTGTGCCGGCAGCATTTCTCCGTGCGTGTAGATATTGATCCCTTTATCTTCCGTCTGTTCTAATAAAAGCTTTAAATCCAACAAATCATGCCCGCTGATCACAATAAACGGACCTTTTTCGATTGTCATCCCGACTTTGGTAGGAACCGGCGTCCCGTATGTCTCGGTATTGGCAAGATCCAACAGTTCCATGCACTTCAGGTTTACTTCTCCGACCTTAAGCACAACGGGAAGCAGCTCTTCCATACCTAGATCAGCGCCGATTGCGGAAAGCGCCTGATAGAAAAAAGCATTTACCTGATCGTCCTCATAGCCCAGCACAAGTGCATGGTATGCGTAGGCGGCCATGCCGCGAAGTCCAAACAGAATGAGCGACTTCAAAGATCGAATGTCCTCATCTGTCTCCCATATCTGATTCATATCAAAATTTGTGACGCTGCCTGCCGCTTTTGCAGCTTCGGCGCGTACCCGGTCGATCATTGCCTGTAGCGTCTCATCATTAAAATTCACATTTGTAATCGTTGTAAACAAGCCTTCGATCAAAAGCCTCGTCGTCGCCCTCGTTCCTGCATCTCCCGATCCCTTTACAAGCTCAATCAACGCGCCTGTCAGTTGATCCTGCAGCCCTGCTGTCGGCGCTTTTTTGCCGCAAACACCCGCCATTCCTGTACATCCGGTGCCGCCCGCAGTCTGTTCACATTGAAAACAAAACATATTTTTTTCCATTCCGTTACCTCTCTTTCCCTCAATTACATACTTGAATCGCTTTGCTTGCTTTTATACTGTATTTATACTATAATCGAAACATCTTTTCCGTTGTTATTACAACATTTTTAAAAACAAAAGGATTTTTATGAAAAAATATTTACCAATTTTAAAAGAATCAAATTTATTTATGGGGATGGATGAATCAGCAATCGAAGAAATGCTGCTCTGTTTATCAGCACGCACGCAAACATTCGGCAGAAATGAAACCATTTTAAGAAGCGGGGAGCAGGTTTCTTCCGTCGGAATGGTTTTGTCCGGTCTCGCATTCGTTGAAAGAGAGGATTTTTGGGGAAACCGATCTATTTTTTCTGAAATATCGCCGGGAATGATCTTTGCGGAGACCTATGCCTGCCTTTCTCAGGTTCCGATTGAGACAAGCGTGATTGCGAGCGAGGAGACTACTGTCATGTTTCTCAATGTCAGAAAAATCCTCACGATCTGTACCTCCGCCTGTTCGTTTCATTCTCGGCTCATTCAGAATTTATTAACTACCCTCGCACAAAAAAATATGACACTGACAAGAAAAATTCAGCATATTTCCCTAAAAACAATTCGGGACAGACTCTTGTCTTATCTGTCCTTTGAGTCTTTCAAAGCCGGAAGTTCCGTCTTTGAAATCCCCTTTAACCGACAGCAGCTCGCCGATTATCTGTCCGTTGACCGCAGCGCGCTGTCCAGCGAAATCAGCAAGCTGCAGCGAGAAGGGATTCTTTCCTGCGATAAAAATAAATTTAAAATTTTATCTCATCGCCCCTCATTGTAATATGCAAATTATGAAAATAAGGAGTAAATTTACGAAAGAAATTCCAGAGAAATGGTGAATGCCATCGATGCGGCAGGACGGCATCGCAAAGCATTGATATTAATTTTATTCCAGCTCAAATGCACCCGTATAAAGCCGGTAATACTTCCCTTTTTCCTGCAGAAGCTGCTCATGGCTGCCGCGCTCCACAATGCGGCCTTGTTCGAGCACCATAATGACGTCGGAATTCTTGACCGTGGAAAGTCGATGTGCGATGACAAACACAGTACGCCCCTGCATGAGAACGTCCATACCTCTCTGTACAATCGACTCCGTATGCGTATCAATAGAGGAGGTCGCCTCATCGAGAATCATGGCCGGCGGATTTGCTACCGCCGCCCTCGCGATCGCAAGCAGCTGTCTTTGCCCCTGCGACAGATTTGCTCCGTTACCCGTCAGAGGTGTCTCATAGCCCTGCGGCAGACGCGTGATGAAATCATGCGCCCCAGCCAGCATCGCAGCACCCTTGCATTCCTCATCCGTAGCTTCCAAATTGCCGTAGCGGATATTGTCTAATACAGTTCCCGTAAACAGATTCGTATCCTGCAGCACAATGCCGAGTGAACGGCGTAGATCCGCCTTTTTAATCCGGTTAATATTAATGCCATCGTAATAAATCTTGCCATCCGCTATCTCATAAAAGCGGTTGATCAAATTCGTGATCGTCGTCTTTCCGGCTCCGGTCGCTCCCACAAAAGCGACTTTCTGCCCCGGCTCTGCAAATACAGAAATGTTATGGAGAACAAGCTTGTCATCCGTATAGCCAAAATCCACATCCTGCAGCCGCACATCACCGGCCAGCCTTGTGTAAGACACAGAGCCGTCTTCGTGCGGGTGCTTCCATGCCCACATTTCCGTGCGACCGACACATTCCGTCAGCACGCCATCCTCTTCCCGGACATTGACGAGCGTTACAATTCCTCCATCCGTCTCCGGTTCTTCATCGATCAATTCCAAAATTCTCGTCGCACCGGCAAGTCCCATTACAATTGCATTGACTTGGTTGGACACCTGATTGATATTGCCCGCAAACTGCTTTGTCATATTCAGAAACGGAACGACAATGCTGATGCTGAATGCCATTCCCGAAATACTCAGGTTTGGTCTGCCCGACAAAAGAAACAAGCCGCCGCACAACGCAACGATGACGTAAAGGATATTCCCGATATTATTCAAAATCGGACCGAGCGTATTCGCATATTTATTCGCACGCTCCGCGTCGGCAAACAGGGAATCATTGATTTTGTCAAAAGCCTGTTTGCTTTCCTCTTCATGGCAAAATACCTTGATAACCTTCTGTCCCGTCATCATTTCCTCCGCAAAGCCCTCTACCTTGCCAAGCGCGATCTGCTGCCGAATAAAATATTTTGCCGAGCCGCCGCCCACCTTTTTTGTAATCAGATACATTAAAAATACACCTGCCAAAACAACAAGCAGCATCCATACACTGTAATACATCATGATGCAGAACAGCGTCGTAACAACAACGCCGGAAGTCAGCAGCTGCGGAATACTCTGTGAAATGAGCTGCCTGAGTGCGTCAATGTCATTTGTATAGTAACTCATGATATCGCCGTAATGATTGGTGTCAAAATATTTGACCGGAAGGTTCTGCATACCGCGAAACATCCGTATACGCAGTTTTTTTAATGACCCCTGCGTGATGACCGCCATCATTCGGTTGTAGATCAGGGAAGCGGCCAGAGAGAGAACATAGCATGCGGCCAATAACCCCACAAATCCCAGGATCCGTCCGGACACCGATGTCCAATCTCCTCCTTCCCAGGAATCTTCTATCAGCAAAATAATATTCTGCATAAAAATCGAAGGAATTGAGGAAGCGACCGCGTTAAAAATAATACATCCGATAACAATCGGCAGCATAACGGGATAAAATTCAAAAATCATTTTTAGAAGGCGCGGGACAATTCCTTTTTTTATTATTCTTTTATTCTGCATTTTGCTCACCTGCCTTATTCTGGGACACATAGATATCCCTGTATACCTCGTTTTTCGCAAGTAATTCCTCATGAGTACCGACCGAAAGAATCGCTCCGCCTTCCATGATGAGAATGCGATCCGCATCCTCGACCGAAGCTGTCCTCTGCGCAATGATAATTTTCGTCGTCTCGGGGATGAACTCCTTCATCGCCTTACGAATCAAGGCATCCGTTTTTGTATCGACCGCACTGGTCGAATCATCCAAAATGAGAATTTTCGGTTTCTTTAACAGTGCCCTTGCAATGCACAATCGCTGCTTCTGTCCGCCGGAAAGATTCGTACCGCCCTGCTCAATATAAGTATCATAGCCCTGCGGAAAATGGGAAATAAACTCGTCCGCCTGCGCCAGTCTGCAAGCCTCTTTGACTTCCTCGTCTGTGGCTTCTTTGTTTCCCCATTTAAGATTTTCCTTAATGGTACCGGAAAACAGCACATTTTTCTGCAATACGACAGCCACCTGATTTCGCAGCGCTTCCAGATCATAATCCCGCACATCCACACCGCCAACCTTGACAATTCCCTCGGTTGCGTCATAAAGTCTGGAAATCAACTGAATCAGAGAGGATTTGGAGGAGCCTGTACCGCCGATAATACCGATCGTCTCGCCCGAGCGGATATGAAGGTCGATTCCCTCAAGTACCATGCGAGATGCGGTTTTGGAATATTTAAAGCCCACCTGTTCAAAATCAACAGAACCGTCTTTTACCTCCGTGAGCCCATCCTTTGGACTTTTCAGCGTACTTTCTTCTTGCAACACTTCTACGATACGGTGCGAAGACTCTCCCGCAATTGTAATCATTACAAATACCATGGACAGCATCATCAGACTGCTTAAAATCTGAAAACTGTAGGTAAGCAGGGCGGAAAGCTGCCCTACATCCAGATCCAGTCCCCTTGTCGTAATAATCGTGTAAGAGCCATATGACAGCACAAAGAGCATGACGGTATAGAGGCAGAACTGCATCAGCGGATTGTTGAACGCCAGTATTTTTTCCGCCTGCGTAAAGTCCGCGCAGACATCCTCTGCCGCACGTTCAAATTTTTCTTTTTCGTAATCCTCTCTCACATAGGACTTCACGACACGCATGCCGGCCACATTTTCCTGAATGGAGCTATTGAGCGCATCATATTTACGAAACACCTTTTTAAACAGCGGCATGGCTTTGCGAATAACCGCATACAGACCGAAACCCAAAACCGGAATGACAAACACAAAAATAAATGCCATCCGTCCGCCCATAATAAACGCCATCGTGAAAGAAAAAATCAACATCAGTGGGCATCGAATCGCCGTCCGGATAATCATCATATAAGCGTTCTGCACGTTGGAGACATCTGTCGTCATCCTTGTCACGAGCGAAGCCGATGAAAACTTATCAATATTTTCAAAGGAATATGTCTGTATTCTGTAAAACAAATCTTTTCGTAAATTACGTGCAAAACCGCTGGATGCCGTGGCGCATGCCATGCCTGCGACCGTTCCAAACAGGAGCGACAAACCTGCCATAAGTACTAGCAGCAGTCCATACTTAACAAGAATTCCATATTCACTTCCGGCCTTGATCTGATTGACCAGCATCGCTATGATAAATGGAATAATACACTCCATAATCACTTCAAACGATACGAGCACCGGTGCCATCAAGGAAGGCTTTTTATATTCCCTTATGCTTTTCGCAAGTATTTTATACATTGACTTCTATCCTCTCTTCTCTGCTTTCCCATCGTATAAAAAAAGAACAGCCAACCCATGCGGGTAAGCCACTCGACTTTATTTATTGTATCGAAATTTTTTTCATTTGTCAACGGCAGACGAAATTTTAAATTTTTTTAGTCAGGTATGCTGTCAGCCAGGCATAGCGCACCCCAGCCGGTTAGGGGATTTGGCGTTTCCGTGATGCCCGGAAGTTGTCTGGCGCCCTTAATCAGATAAGCCTTTATTTTTTCCCCATACAAATACGGATCATTTCCCCTGACGATGCCCCACTCCATCAGAAGCGCAGCCGAGCCTGTCACAAACGGGGTGGCAAAGGATGTTCCGGTAAAGCTCGAGTAAGAATTGATACCCGTCGCCGTTACGATACCAACACCGGGTGCTGCAAGGGTCGGCTTATACCCGCCGGCAAATGGCAGGAAATTGCTGCCCGCAAAACCCCTCCCGGAAAATGCAGCATACGAGGAGTAAAGACTGTCGTAAGCTGCCACAGTAACCACCCCAGAGGCAACGGAAGGAATCGTCAGCGTTTGGGTCGGCGTTGGAAGCAAAAAACGTGTTTCGGGACTTAGCACCGTTGTACTTGGCAGATAGAAATTAAAACGACCATCAACAATTTGCATCGGAGTCAACTCAAACCGCCAAATGCCGCTGTTAATAAAACTCTGCGCTTCCTCAGGCGCCTGTCCGTAGGAGTTAAACGGCAACATCTCGATATAGATTTCCTGTAGCACGGAATAAGGAGTCGGCTCCCCCAAATAAACCAGCAGTTCCGTTTGCTCCACCATATAGCGCCATGTTCCCCTTCTGTTATTTGGTATCACAACGCGGCTCCCATTCGGACTGACCAACTCCACGGTGAAAGTATCCTGGTACTTTTTCCAAAGTTGGATGTTGATCGTATCCTCCACCGAATCAATTGCAAGCTCCCGCACTTCGACTCGATCCGTCAGGATTCCACCCGCATGCCCGCCTGCTGCTCCCTCATTTCCGCTTCCTACACAAATGACATTTTTCCATATGCCCGAAGCATTGTTGAGATATGTTTCTAGCAGGGAATCTCCCTGATGCGAGCCGTACGTGTTTCCAAAGCTCAAATTAACCGCAATCGGAATTTCCGCCTCAAGCGCTCTCCTGATACAAAAATCGACGCCTCTCATCAACTGCGTCGTATGCGGAAATGAATCCATGGCAGGGTTTCCAAGTTTAACAACAATCAGTTTGCTCCGATAAGCAACGCCCCGGTATCTTCCCGCCGAATTGTTGCCGTTTCCCGCCGCAATCCCCGCAACAGCGGTTCCATGTCCTGTAATATCCACACTGATTATCTCATCCGTCAAAAGTGCTGCATTGATCTGTGCCTCCGAATAGACTCCGTCCACCTGAGACTGGTCCCAAAACCACATGATTCTCGTTGTACCATCTTCATTGCGAAAATCCATGTTTCTATAAGAAATTCCAGAGTCTATGATTCCAATCAGTACACCGAGGCCCGATAGAAATGGTGCGGAAACTTGAACCTCTGTAATACAGGAAGCTGCCTTTCCCTGATTAGCAGAGAAAAACAGCCTCTTTGGTTTTTCAATGTATTCAATTTCTTCCAAGGATGCAAGCGTATGAATGAGCCTCTCTTCGATTGTCACGATCGCATAGCCACCGAACAGCTCCTCAAACACGATCTGCCCGCCCATGCGCTCAACAATCTGCTCCGCCACTCCATGATATCGAACAATCAGTTCCCATGTCCGGTCGACCGGATTAAAACCAATATCCAAAACCTCTGACTTCAGCCGTTCTTCGTCTGTTGCATCCAACGCTAAATTCAGCTGGTTTTCAATTTTCTGGTCATCCATTTGGACGCTCCTAAAACGGTATTCCTCTATAGTTTATGCCATCCGTTTTCGGATGACACCTTCGAGAATATTCGCACAGCCCTCCACACCAAAGGTTCCGCGATTTAGGATCACATCCTTTTCCGTCTCATGGCACCATTTTCCGTTCGTATAGCGACTGTAATAAGCACTTCTGGCTGCATCCATCTTTTTTACAAGCTTCTTTGCCGCTTCTCCGGTAATCTGATGTTTGTCCCTGATAATCTCCACCCGCTTTTCAAATGGCGCCGTAATCAAAACCTTGACCGCATCAGGCTCATCTCGCAGCACATAATCCGACAGTCTGCCGACAATAATACACGAACCCTTATCCGCAAGCTGCTTGATCAGATTGGATTCAACCCGAACAAGCTGATCATTGAGTGCATCCGAGCCAAGCGGCATATAGTTACTCAAAAGCCGATCTGATGCCTTCTCGTCGATCGCCGCCGCCCGATCAAGAGGCAGTCCGCTTTCCTTGGCGGACATTTCCAGAAGTTGTTTGTCATACATCGGAATTCCAAGCCGCTCTCCTAAAATTTTTCCTATTTCATGCCCTTCTGCACCGAACTCACGGCAGATCGTCACAATTACTCTTTTCATTCTCGCAAGCCCTCACAAATTTCTTTATTATTTTTCTGTCTTTATCAAATGATCCTTATAATACTTTATTTAAAAAATTGATTGTACGCTCCTCCTTCGGATTCCCGAAAATCTCCTCCGAAGTCCCCTCTTCTACAATATAGCCATCATCCATAAAAATGACTCTGTCCGCAACTTCTCTCGCAAAGCCCATTTCATGTGTAACAACAATCATCGTCATTCCATCCTTTGCAAGCTGCTTCATAACATCTAAAACCTCACCGACCATTTCCGGATCAAGCGCACTCGTCGGCTCGTCAAACAACATAATGTCTGGATTCATTGCAAGTGACCGCGCGATCGCGCAACGTTGCTTCTGTCCGCCGGAAAGCTGGCTTGGATAAGCGAGTGCCTTATCGCGCAGTCCCACCCTGTCGAGCAGCTCATAGGCCTTCTTTTCCGCATCGTCCTTCACCATGATTTTTAACATCGTCGGCGCCAACGTAATATTGTCCAAAATATTTAAGTTTGTAAATAAATTGAATTGCTGAAATACCATGCCGATATTTTCCCGGATTTTATTAATATCCGTCTTTTTATCAGATATATTAACACCATTCACGACGACCTCGCCGCCTGTAATGGATTCCAATCGATTTAAACAACGCAGAAAAGTACTCTTACCGGAGCCGGAAGGCCCTATCACGCATAACACTTCCTTTTCGGTCACCTCCACATCAATGTGCTTAAGCACCTCCAATTCTCCAAAGCATTTCCGAAGTCCCCTTGCGGATATTTTAACGTCTGCCATAAGAAATTTTCCTTTCCACAACTTTTGCAATCTTCGCAAGAATCGTACATAAAATCAAATAGTACAGCGCAACAACTACCCATATCGTCATGACAAGTGTGGAGGAATTTGCGGCAATGATCTTGCCGTTCTGTGTCAGCTCTCTGATCCCGATTATGGAAATCAGGGATGTATCCTTCAAGGTAATAATAAACTGGTTAATCACGGACGGAAGCATCGTCAGGAATGCCTGCGGGAGCACGATCTTGCGCATCGTCTTCCCGTAAGAAAGCCCGAGGCTGCGTGCAGCCTCTACCTGCCCCTTGTCAACCGCCTCAATACCGCCCCTGATAATCTCAGCCATATATGCGCCGGCATTCAAGCTCAGCGCAACAGTACCGGCTGTAAACGGACCACCGATATTCGCCCACGCAAAGCCGGTCGGACGAAGTACTCCTGCAAGACCGTAATAAATGATAAAGGTCTGTACAAGAAGCGGCGTTCCCCTGATAATGTCAATATAAACGGCTGAAATGGCCTGTAACGGCTTGATGTTGGACACGGTAAAAAGACTAAAAATAATTCCCAAAACTGTCGCGATCAAAAGAGAACAAACCGCCAGCTTTAGTGTCATAACGAGCGCATCCACAAATGACGGAAAGTAATTGATCAATGTTTCAAAAAAAGCCATACAAGCCACCTCAACATCCTTCTGTTTGTTTCTATTTTACACTAAAGACACATTACTTTGCAATGTATGTGTTTAAAATCTCGTCGTATTTGCCGCTTTCCTTCATGTTTGCAAGGCCGGCATTAAACTTCTCGATCAGCTCCGGATTTTCACCCTTCATCACGGCAAAACCATAAGAGTTGCTGTGTTCCATTTCCAATGGAAGCTTTAAGCCGACCCCTCTGGAAATCTCATAACCAAGTACCGGATAATCATCAAAGCATGCCACGGATGTTCCCGCAAGCACATCCTGATACATTGTGGAAGAATCCTCAAACTGTGTGATCGTAAAGCCATACTGATCCGCAATGGATTCCGCAAATGTACAGCCCTCCGTACCGATCTTAGCTGCTACCTGTAAGCCTGCCAGATCCTCGTAAGAATCGATGTCGGAATCAGCAAGGACTGCCATACCGACACCCGAATCATAATAAGGCTCCGAAAAATCGTATTTTTCTTTTCTCTCATCGGTGATCGACATACCCGCGATCATACCTTCCACTTCGCCTGCCTCAAGCGCCGTCATCGCCGCCGAGAAGCCGACATACTGAATCTCATACGAAAAGCCCTGATCCTCAGCAATTGCAGCAAGAAGATCTAAGTCGATACCAACCATCTCTCCGTTGTCGTTTTCAAATTCGAACGGTGCAAACGTCGTATCTGTAGCGATCTTGTATACCTTTCCCCCCGATGCAGATGCATCCGCATCCCCTGATGCCGAAGCCGCCGCATTCGTGTTGCTGCCGCATGCGGTCAATGCAAGCATCGTCACAGCCATCATGCCTGCAATAGCAAGTTTGTTCCATTTTCTCATCTTTTTTCCTCCTGATTTTAAAAGTTTCGCAAAACAATAAACTCCACCCTATAAAGAAAAAAAGAAGACAATGGTACCCGTATCATCTCCTTTGATTCCCTTTTATTTTTACCACAAATACATGGTGTTGTCAAACAATTAACGAATTAACCGATAAAGTTGCTTGATCTCATCTCCCTTTGCCAGTCCCTCCTGAAATGTGCTCGCACTGCCGGCCGCAAGTCCCATGACAAATGCGTCCTCATAGTTGTGCATCTCTAGATAACCGGCAATAAAACCCGCAACCATGCTATCGCCGGCTCCCACCGAATTGACGGCAGTACCGTTCGGCGCTTTTCTGATATAAACCTTTCCTTCCTCTGTGACAAGCATCGCACCCTCGGCTGCAAGTGAAATCATGACGTTGCGCGCACCTTTTTCCTGCAGCTTATTAGCCGCCCAGACCAAACGATCCGTGTCCATCGGCGAAAACTGTTCGTTAAACAGCTCCGATACTTCAATATGATTGGGCTTGATCAAAAACGGGTGATAGGGCAGCATATTCAAAAGCATATGCCCTGTCGTATCAACAATCACTTTTGTTTCCCTGTATGGCAGCTTCTCAATCAGTCTTGCAAACATGTCCTCCGGCACACCCTTTGGCGTACGCCCGGCGAGTACAAGCATATCATCCCGCTCAATTTTCCCCAACTTCTCGTAAAGCTTTTCGAGGCTTTCGTCGTCCACGCGCGGGCCGACCGCGTTGATTTCGCTCTCCTCTCTGGCCTTTACCTTAATATTAATCCTCGAATGTCCTTCCTTTAAATGGACAAAATCCGTCCGGCATCCGAGCCTGTTCAGTCCCGTTTCGATTTCTTGGCCTGTAAAGCCCGCCACAAAACCAAGCGCCGTATTCTCAATACCCAGTCCCCACAACACTTGAGACACATTGACGCCTTTCCCGCCATAAAAAATGGCATCCCGCTTCATCATATTCAGCTTTCCGGGCTCCAACTCATCTAAATAGACAAGATAATCGACAGACGGACTATAGGTTAATGTATAAATCATAAATTCCCTCCACTATTTTATAAATATCCCAATTCCAGTATTTTTTGATAAAGCTGCTCTCCGATGATCTGATAAAACGCACTTGTTCCATGACCGTCATCATCCGACCGAAGACTTGTCGGAATCTCCCCGTTTTCTAGGTCGGTCTGATCCTGCTCTGTAGCCGCCAATCCCGCGTCTCGCAAACCGTTTTCCATCAGATAGGTTCGCACATCCAAAAAATGCGTTCCATATTCTTTTCCAAGAATCCGGTTGATCTCTTCTATCTGCGGCATATATTTTTTCCGTGTCATGCCGACGATCACATAATTTTCCGCATCGGCATAATCAATCATCGCACGCTGCCAGGCAATGACATCCTCAATACTTTCTGTGTCCGGATGGTCATTTGTTCCTGAAAAAATCACAAGAATATCGTCCTCCCGCCTGTCAAGCATCGCGTGAAAAAACATTGGCGACCGGCTTTCCACCGTTACTGTCTCACCAGCCGTACTCCTCGTAAAATAACGGGCCCCCGTTTCTAAATCAATAGAAAGCGTACCTTCCACACCGCCGATGCTGCACGGGTTAATACCGGCGGCACCAAATACAAGCAACATTTCGGGATTATCCTTTATATTTTCAAGCTTGATCTCCACCGGCTCGCATGCTGCCGGAATGGTAAAGGCTTCCTTGGCATGCATTGAATTTCCGCCCTGACGGGCAGCAATGCAGCTGGCCGTCTCCGCATAAACTCCATAATTCAGCACTTCAACTCCGCTGAGCTTTTCCAGCGTGTCCGGATAGGTCACCCCGTCTCCGCCCGTTCCTTCAGTCAGAGAATCACCCCAGCATACAATGCGCGGTAGTTCCGTGCTTTCGGATCCCACGCCGGACAACTCCTCCTCTGCCGAAACTTCCTTTTCCACCACGATTTCTATTTCCTGCGTTTCCCCGGTCGCCTGCGTGCTCTCTTCATCAGGGATTTCCTGCTCGATTGTTTCCTCCGCTGCGGCGTCCCCGTCCTTAAAAACATCGATCTGACGATTCTGTCCGCAACCTGACAACATACTGCACGACAAGCCGCAAAAAAGCAGCCAGTAAAGAATTTCTTTCTGTAGTTTTCTCACTTTTCTTCTCCTAGGTACCGATTTTCTTATATGCTATTGATTCGGAACATAGCCGAGATGCTGCAGCTTCTGATACACCTGTTGCGCCAGTATTTCATAAAAATAAGCATTCCCATGCACAAAATCCTTGCGTAGACTCGACGGAATCTCTCCTCTGCCAAGATCGGCCTCATCCTGTGCGGTTGGAAGCAGTCCGGCATCGGTCATTCCGTGCGAAAGCAGATAGCTCCTGATATCAAGAAAATGTTCCCCATATTCCTGTGCAAGAATTTCATTTACTTCTTCGATCTTTGGAATCACTTTTTTACAAGTAAGCCCTATAATAACATATTTTCTACAATCTGCATAGTCCAGCATGGCCTTTTGAACCGCAATGATATCATAGATCGAAGAGGGGTCAAGCCCGTCATTCGTACCCGTAAAAATAACAACTACATCATCTTTCTGTGCGCCTGCCATTCCCGCTGTAATCAGCCTGCTGCCCGCCTCTATGGAAACCGCTTCCCCCACCTCGGCACGAGTAAAATAATAACAATCCTCTTCCTGCGCATAACTCAGTGTTCCTGCAACATCACCAAGAGAGCAAGGATTGACACCCGCATCTCCGTTTTTAAGCAGTTGAAGACTGTATCCGTCTCGTGCGGTCACTTCTACTGCCACCGACTCTTTATTTTCAGGAATCACACAGGCGCCTACGAAAATTGGTACCGCTCCCTGCCGCATACCCACTGATCCGGAAGTCTCAGCTCTTACACCATAATTGACCACCTCGGTCTGTGTTAGTCTCCGTAAATAATCAGGATATGCCTTGCCATTGATACTCTCTGTCAAAGAATCACCCCAGCACACAATCCGCGGCAATTCTTTCGAGAACTCCGTAATCGGCGTCACAGACTGCTCATGCGAAGACCGATCCAGATCCGATGCCCCTTTTAATTCCATTACCGCAGGCTCCGATACTTCTTCATGATTTGTCTTATCCAGATAAAATGCAATGCAGGCTGCCGACAACAGCGCCGCTACCAGCAAACAGATTAGAATTCCTTTATTTTTCATGCTCTCTCCAATAATAAAGTGTACAAATTCCTCAAGATTAGGGAACTTGTACACTTTACACACCGGCTGCAAGCAGCAACGCCGCTTTTCCCGATCTTATCTAAATCAAGCTTGCTCTTATTCCAATGTAAAAGAAGAAACAATCTCTTTGAGCGTTTCGACACAGGAAAGACTTTCCTCAACAAGCTCACTCGTCTCACTCGTCCTGGAAACCATATCAGACGTCTTGCCCGCGATATCCGTAACCCCGAGTGTCGATTCCTCAATTGTAGAATTAATCCCTGAAATTGCATCGGAAATTTTGGCAATGGATTCCGCCAGATTCACGATGGACTCATGCACATCCTTCATACTCTCCTTAAACTTCTGCGCATCTGCATTATATTGCTCACTCACATCCGTGAATTCTTCATAGTCATTTAATACGGTCTTTTCAAGGAACGAACTCGTCTCCTCAAGGCAACCCGCCATATTGCCGACTGCAGAGTTTACCTCGCCAACAATCGAATTAATATCGCCGACCGCTTTGGAAGTCTGTTCCGCCAAATTGCCAATTTCGGTAGCTACAACTGCAAAGCCTCTTCCCGCCTCACCGGCTCTTGCAGCTTCAATACTCGCATTTAATGCCAGCAGACTCGTCTGCGAAGAAATCGCCATAATGGATTCTGTCAGCTCGTTGATCTTACCTACCGCCTTGGAGCCCTCAATCGCATTCGCAGACCGCACTTTCACGGAATCATAGGTATCCTTAGTACGTTTAGAAGCATCAAGTGTCTTATCGCGCAGTGCCACAGCACGCTCCATAACCTCATTGGAAGCCAAATCCCCGTTTTCAGACAATTGTGTAATATCCTTTGCACCGGTCTGCATATAGCCAATATTTGCATAGATGCTTTCCGTCGTGGCCGATGTCTCCTGCATGCCTGCCGCAAGCTCTTCTGTCGTAGCAGAATTGTCGGAGCACATGTTGTTGACCGTATTAGTCACATCCTGCAGCTGATTTACGTTCAAGTTGATCTTTGCGCTCGCTTCCTCGATGTTGCCTACCATACTGCGCAGATTTGCACGCATGAACCGTACTGCACGAGCCATTTCGCCCGCCTCATCCTTTCGTTCGCAAAGCTTATCCCCCGCTTCATTTCTTTTAAAGTTAAAGTCTGCCGTTGCGGTAATAACATCCGTCAGCTGACTGATCGGCTTAATAATCTTCACACTCAGAACATAGGCAATCGTAGCAAAAAACAAAATGATAAGCGTATTGACACTAATTGCAACTCTGGTAATTCTGTTGATGGACGCCATCGCCTCTTTTTCATCAGCCGTGATCACAAGAATACTTTTATTTTTCGTAACGGCATATCCCGCATATTTTGTCGCTCCGTTATAGTCATAAACAATCACGTTATCCTCCGGAGTATTGCCCTTTGCAAGTTCAGCCACAAGACCAATCACCACACTGTTTTCCACAGGCTGTCCAATCTTTTCAGTCGTCGGATGATATTTCATGATCCCGTCATTGGAAACAAGATATGCGTAAGAAGTAGGCATTCCTTCCACTTTTACATCTGCCAAAAGTGCGGTATATTGCTGCACCGTCGCCGAAACACCTCTGGTCTCACTATCCAAAAGCGTCCGCTCGGACTTTACCATATAAAGCATGGAAGATGTAATCTGCTCCATCAAGGATTCCTTGGCCTGCCTTACTACAATCACGACAACTGAAGTGGCAGCAATCACTAAGCTAAGAACAACAAGCATCATTACCTTAAAGGTTATGGAATGAAAAAATGACTTTTTCATCACGCCCTCCGCTTCATTGCCCTTTTTCTTTTCTCTTTTCCCCATCATATGTCCTTTCTGCACAGCGAGAAATCCTGTACCTGTCTTTATAGTAGATTAAAATGCCGAATTTCTGCAAAAGAAACTCCGCTAATAAAAATAGTATAATATAATTTCATAAAAAGTTCAATGAAATAACTAAAATTTATCTAATTTCGACAAATAACAAATCAGCGTTCCATTTGCAAAAACATCGCGCAATAGGGAGGAAGCCTTGTGCCTCCTCCAAAATCAAATGCCTCGCCCGTCAGCAGATCAATGGCCCGCCCGCAGCCAGCCTCAAAATGTGCCGTATATTCCTCGCTGTCCGCATTGATCGCAACAAGGATACGCTCTCCCTCACAGGCACGTTCAAAGATGCATTGCCGATTTGTAAGTACCACAGAACGGAAGCTTCCATAGTTGAGTGCCCGGCTGTGCTTTTTCACCTCCGAAAGAATTGCGATGCAGCCGGTCAGCCCATTCCATTCGGGTTCTTCAAAGCAGGCGCGCAGCGCCGGATCCCCCTGGCTTTTTTCCGCCTTTGCCCCCCATTCGCTTCCATAATAAACACAAGGGATGCCCGGCATGCCATAGGCCAGTGCGTAAATAAGCGGCAAGTGAGCCTGTTTCTCCAAAATACTGGCAACTCTCGTCACATCGTGGTTATCCACAAAGGAAAGCAAATGCTTTCCCTTGTAAAGCGTCCAGCCTTCTGGTCCAAACTGCCTTAACAGCGAGTGGTTAATCTCAAACAGATTCCTGCTGTTAAAGCTTGAATACAGCCCTTTATAGCATTCATAATTCGTCGCGGAATGCAACATCTCTTCATTGACAAATTGATTGTAATCGCCATGCAGCAGTTCTCCGACAAGAAAAAACTCCTCCTTTAAATTATCACAGTAACGGCGCAGCCTTTTTAAGAAATCCCGATCCAGACAATACGCCACATCAAGGCGCAGACCATCGATCCCAAACTGCTCAATCCAGCCCTTGATTACGCCAAATAAATGCTGTATCACTTCCTCATTGTGCAGGTTGAGCTTCACAAGGTCATAATTGCCTTCCCAGCCTTCATACCAAAGACCGTCATTGTAGTTTGAATTTCCATCAAAGTTAATATAAAACCAATCCTGATAGGGCGACTTCCTCTTCTTTTCAAGAACGTCTTGAAATGCCCAAAAACCTCTTCCGACATGATTAAACACGCCATCCAGAACAACCCTGATGCCCGCCTTGTGAAGGTTGTCCGCCACAAGCTTAAAATCCTCATTCGTGCCAAGCCGACAGTCGAGCTTCGTGTAATCGCGCGTATTGTACCCATGCGTATCCGATTCGAAAATAGGCGAAAAATAAATAGCGTTCGCACCGAGCTTTTGAATATGACCAATCCAGTCATTTACCTTCAAAATACGATGTGAGACAAGACCGTTGTTTTCATAAGGCGCACCGCAAAAACCCAACGGATAGATTTGATAAAAAACACTTTCGTATGCCCACATACTGTTATACCCTTCCTGCTCTTTCTTGCTTTTTAGTATAACAGAAAATACCCCCCTTTGCAATTTGGACCCGAATAAGGTATGATTATTTTGTTATTTTTCAGATTTAATGTTTTGTGACGGCAAAAACGAAAGGATGATTCCATTATGATAAAATTAGGCTCACACGTAGGAATGAGCGGCAAAGAAATGTTTTTAGGATCTGCCAAAGAGGCGGCGAGCTATGGGGCAAACTGCTTCATGGTCTATACAGGGGCGCCTCAAAATACGCGCAGAAAGCCAATTGAAGACTTAAACATCGAGTCCGGCTGGAACTATATGAGAGAGCATGGTATTGAAGATCTAATCATTCACGCGCCCTATATCATCAATCTGGCAAACAGCATCAAGCCGGAAATCTTTGAGCTGGCGGTGGATTTTTTGACCATCGAGCTGGAAAGAAGCACCGCGATGCACAGCAAGGTTCTGGTACTGCATCCCGGTTCCCATGTAGATGCCGGCGCAGACATCGGAATTGCCAAAATTACCGAGGGACTGAACAAAGTGCTGACAAAAGACACGGCTTGTAACATCGCACTTGAAACAATGTCGGGCAAGGGTTCTGAGATCGGCAGAAACTTTGAAGAACTTGCACGAATCTATGACGGCGTAACATACAATGATAAACTGCGCGTTTGCTTTGACACATGCCATACAAACGATGCAGGCTACGATTTGATCCATGATTTTGACAATGTCATGACGCAGTTTGATAAACTGCTTGGCAAAGACCAGATTGCGGTGTTCCATATTAACGACAGCAAGAATGAACGCAGGGCGTCCAAGGATCGACATGCTAATTTAGGGGAAGGTACGATCGGCTTCGACGCGCTTTGCCGCATCCTCTATCATATTGACTTTCTCGACATTCCTAAAATTCTTGAAACGCCTTATATTCAAAGTGTGCAGAACCCTGATGTCAAGGTGCCTCCTTACAAGGAAGAAATCGCCCGCATCCGCGCAGCCGCGATCAATTATTGCTGATCGGAGCTTTCTGTATACTTCCCATGCAGTTCCCAAAAATCAGAGACTTTATCTTCTATATTCTTCAGACTGCAGGCTTTAAAATGTTTCCACTCACGCGGGAACATTTTTTTATAGGACGTAGTGAGGAATCTCTCATCCAGCAACACGACAATGCCGATATCCTCTGCCGTACGAATGACACGACCCGCGGCCTGCAGCACCTTATTCATGCCCGGAAAGCGATAGGCGTAATCAAAACCGTTCCATGTCTGCTCATCATAGCAGGCTCTCAGCAGCTCGCGTTCACTGCAGACCATCGGCAGCCCCGTCCCTACGATCAGCGTTCCGATCAAGCTGTCATGCTTCAGGTCAATGCCCTCGCTGAAAATACCTCCCATCACGCAAAAACCAATCAGCGTACGCTCCGGTTCGAACTCAATCGGCATCTGAATGACCGCATCGAAATCGCAAGCAGTATTTCCCTCAAAGCGCATCAAAAACGTTTCCCGTTCCTCCTCGCTCATATTGCTCTTCTGTACAATGCATTCTATCGATTCCTCTGCAAAAAATTCCATGAATACCTCATACACCTCATTCAAAAACGCATGGGATGGGAAAAACACGAGGTAATTTCCGGTAAGCTGCCGCGTCACCTTGTAGATGTAGGCTGCGATATGATAATATTCCAGCTCCGTCCTTCGCGTATATTTACTGCTGACATCGCCGGCTACAAACACGCCGCACTTTCTCTCATCAAATACTGACTGCGCATAGACGGAATAATCCTCGTGGTCGCCGCTCAGCAGATCCCTATAATACTGAATCGGTAGAAGCGTCGCCGAAAAAAAGACCGCACTTTTTCC
>CAZBRY010000001.1:2998-4394 GCA_964494285.1 uncultured Lachnospiraceae bacterium | reverse complement strand
ACAGCTTCACCATAAAACGACCGTCCTCCTGCTGCTGGGAATATACAACATAATCCTTTGCTCCCATATTCTCGTACCTATTTAAAAAATGACGAACTTCCAAATACAGCTCAAAGACCTGCTCCCGCTCTGGGTTGTTCTCCTGTTCCTCCATGAATTTCTCCATCAGACCCATCACACGGGTCAGCAGCATCACGAGCGGAGCAATACTTTCCTCCACCTTCACGCTCTCACAGTCCCGTTTCATCAAAAGAAGCTGTTTATTGCACCTCTCCAGCCCCTTTTCCAACTTCTTATCGTGGGACTTCAGCAGCCTCTTCAGCTCTAGGAAGCTTTCTTTATATAGGACGGCGCTATACATATCCATCGCACGATCCACAAGATTATGCGCCTCATCGATTAAAAACAAATAATTTCCCTGTATCCCTTCACCGAAAAACCTTCGCAGATACACATTCGGATCAAATACATAATTATAATCACAAATGACAGCATCGGCAAACAAAGACATGTCCAGCCCCATTTCAAAAGGACAGACTTTATATTGTTCTGCATAAGCCTCGATGTTCTCCCTGGAAAAAGAATCCTCCCGCATCAAAAGCTCATAAATTGCTTCGTTGACCCGATCGTAATGTCCCTTCGCATACGGACAGGCAATCGGATTACAATCCGATTCCTCCAGTGGGCAGATTTTTTCTTTTGCGGTAATGACGACCATTTTCATCCGAAGTCCGCCGGTTCTTAAAAGGCCGAAACAGTCCTTCGCTACCGTGCGTGTAATCGTCTTTGCCGTCAAATAAAAAATTTTATCGCCCAAACCCTCCCCCACTGCCTTCACAGCAGGAAATACGGTCGATATCGTCTTGCCTACTCCGGTTGGCGCTTCAATAAACAGACGCTTTTGATGGTAAATCGTCCGGTATACCTGCGCCGCAAGCTCCTTTTGATGATATGCGCCCAACGCCTGTTTTGTCCTTTTCTGTACGCAAACGGAAACTGTACCCCTTTGATCGAAGCATTTCTGATCTCTTTCCATTGAAACTCAAAATCAGCCCATTTTTTATAGCTCTCCATCACGCCGTCAAACCAGTTTCTTATTTCCGTAGACGTATATGTCTCATGAAAATACTTGATTTCCTGCGTTTCGATATTGCAGTATGTCATCCGCACTCCAATTTCACGCAGTTCCTTTTGTTCCGCAAAAATGGCCGCATAGCATTTCGCCTGCGCCAAATGCACCTTGGGGGGCGCTTTTAAATACTGCAGATCGCTGAAGGTACTTTTGATTTCATCAATAATAACGGGCTTGTTCCAATCCTGCTCATCATAAATAATGCCGTCGGCTCTTCCTTCCACAACAATATCGTAATCCTCCTTCGGAAGTATCCGACGCAAA
>CAZBRY010000001.1:238-2988 GCA_964494285.1 uncultured Lachnospiraceae bacterium | reverse complement strand
AATTTTAGACCCCTCCTGCATGATGGTACTGTCTGCCGTTCCTCTATGACGATTGTCAATATCCCCCGAACGCAAAATAAACTCCACCAGATTTCTGACGGAGATGCGAATGCTCGGACGCTCTATTGCCGTTTTTGCCTGAAACCGATTTTCACTTTCCATCTCGCTCTTTCCGTACCCTTTTTCCTACTCAGTATAACAAAAAACTCTCCTCATGGACAGCATTATATCTGTCCATAGGAGAGTTTTTCATCACCAGTTTATGATGCCGAAATCCCCAAATAGGGGTTCTATCCAACCACATGTCTCTTAATCATAGTCTCAAATTCTCGGTCGTCGCCGCCATATTTTACAGTCAATACTTGACTAAAATCCAAACCCAGCACACCTAAAATGGATTTTGCATCAATGATTACACGATTGTAAAATATGTCTATGTCGAAATCACATCGAGAAGCCGTTTTTACGAATTCTCCTGCATCATCAACCGCCAATCTGATTTTACGCTCCTTCACATCCATGCACCTCCTTTTGCGTAATTCCATCCTCAATCACTATTTTGTTGATCTGACTCTTCATTTATTGAAATGGGTCTAAAATAATTTACTTTTTCTTTTACACCCAGCTTACCTGAATTATACTCATTTTTTTTGATTTGTCAAATATTTTCTTATTTCGAGAACCGCTCCTGTGCACCTCAAAAAATACAACATCTTTGTGTACTTTAACATTCAAGAACTATATATGGTGTTTTATTTATGCAAAACTCACAGTACAATTGAACCTTACGATAGGGGTGCATGTGTTTTTTCCTTTTTTTCTTCAAATTCTACCATATATTTTTGAAAGCGCAAAGGCAGCATTTGCTGCTGCAAAGACAAATTCCTGCGTGCCTCTATCGCAATGCTGCGGCAAAAACCCGCAAACAATTCCTGAAAATAATCCTCTCTGTCTGAATAGTTCCGCATTGCCTCTTCATCAATGACCTCACCCGTAACCAGTACCCACTGCTTTTGCTTCTCATGAATGGCAAAAATTTCCCTCTTTTCATCATAAATCATGAAATTCTCATTCGGCAGGCGATCCGCAAAATGAGGAGCCAACATCGCAACTATATTACTCCTCGGTCCTATTCTGGCAAAAAGAACACCATTTTTCAGTTCTTGAAATCTCAAAAAACCTTCCATATGCATAATTTCATTATTAGCACGCCTTGCCAGCTCCAAAACACCTGCAACATGCGGATTGTTCCATGCATCCAGCACTCGCGCTCCAAGCCTCCTGCCAAGTCCCAACACGACTGTCTTATAAATATCCTCTGCCTTGCCGGTCTCCTCACAGGCTGCCGCTTTGCAAATTTCCTGGTAAACCGGCAGACCGAAGCAGTCACAAATGGTTCTGATCACCTTCCCCGCTTTTTCCGCATCTGTTTTAACATCAATATATTCCGCAAACAGTTCGAAGTTTCCTCCCATGCCCGCCATGATGCTGCAGCCTTCGTGCGCCGCCTCATGTCTGGATACCGTCGCATAAGCCTCATATACCCCCGTAAAAATTCCTTCCAGATGATCTTCGCATACAAAAATCTTTTTATTTTGATCGATTGGCATACCCTTCTGCTCCTTGTTGTTTCTATTTTTGACCATGATTGGGCAAAATATACACCCGTTTCATACGGCCGCCATGATTTGCGGTGATTCAATTTGTACGGCTTGTGTACCAAAGCTTTGATCATCAAACAAGCTCAGCTGGCGGTAAGTCATGCCGTCCGCCGAAAGTCCCATCGGCAGGCGCTCGTGCACTGCCAGAAGATTTCTCGCAATATAATCCTCCTCAATTTTCGTCTGATACATCATACGTCCATTGCAGGTCAAGAAATACAGGGCGCGCTTCAAAACGACGCCAAGGCGTTTCAAATCATCAAAGGTGAGCGGGCCGAGCCTGCGAGCCCGAACGATCCGCTGTGCGGACTTCACACCAAGACCAGGGACTCGAAGCAGCATCTGGTAGTCTGCACGGTTCACCTCGATCGGAAAATATTCCAAATGGCGCAGAGCCCAATCCGCTTTGGGATCAAATAGTACGTTAAAATTCGGCCGTTCTGCGCTCAGCAACTCATTTGCCTGAAATCCGTAAAATCGCATCAGCCAATCCGCCTGATATAACCGATGCTCCCGAAGAAGCGGAGGGCCATCAAGTGTCGCCGGCAAATCCCTGTCCTCGTTTACATTTACAAACGCCGAATAAAATACGCGCTTTAACTCAAATTTTTGATATAGATTTTCCGCCACACTGACAATCTGAAAATCATTCTCCCCAGTCGCACCGATCACCATCTGTGTACTCTGCCCTGCCGGCACAAATTGCGGGGCATGCTTATAAAGCATGATTTCATTCTTACTCTGGGTAATTCCGTTTTGAATCTGGCGCATCGGCTTTAAGATCGTCTTTCGCGTCTTATTAGGCGCAAGCGTCCTCAATCCCTCCGATGTCGGCAGCTCAAGATTTACACTCATTCTGTCGGCGAGCAGTCCCGCTTTTTCTATGAGAGCCGCATCCGCGCCGGGAATCGCCTTTACATGAATGTAGCCCTGAAATCTATGCTCCGTTCTAAGTTTATAAATCGTCTGATAAATAAGATCCATCGTATAGTCCGGATTGTGCAGGATACCGGAGCTTAAAAACAATCCCTCGATGTAATTTCTCCTATAAAACTCCATCGTCAGCTCACACACCTCATCTGGGGTGAA
>CAZBRY010000001.1:0-228 GCA_964494285.1 uncultured Lachnospiraceae bacterium | reverse complement strand
ACGCGGTACATCATTGCTCGCGCGGTTGATGCAGTATTTACAGTTATAAATACATTCATTCGTAAACAGTATCTTCAGCAGGGAAATGCATCGCCCATCGGCAGAAAAGCTGTGGCAGATGCCGCCTGCCACCGAATTTCCGATACCCTTCCCGTCTCCTTTGCGATCTACTCCGCTGCTCGTGCATGCCACATCATACTTTGCAGCATCGGAAAGAATATTCAATTT